>DAOVXH010000001.1 GCA_030636255.1 Methanomassiliicoccales archaeon | reverse complement strand
TAACATATGCAGAGAGCGTGGTCATGTTTGTAGACCAATCATTTTCTTTGAGCATGACATTAGGATCAAAGTTTGTTGAATCCTGAACTGTGGATTGATTGTTCCCAGTAGTAAACATTATTACAGATATCTCTTCTGCATCATTTAAGGTGGCCCTGGGCAAAGAGAATTCCACGAAGCCACAGAAATCATTCAGCCCTTTATCGAAGCCATAGCCACTGTATGCAAATTCTCCATTGACTTCTTCTGTATCATTGAGCAATTTGTTCTCCCAGCTACTGGTTCCTGGTATCCACTCACTGAAAGTCACTTCTGCGAATTCATCAGTATCCTTAGCAAGAGCACCAGTGTCATCAGCTTCCCAAGTAATTCCTGTGTGGTTAAAGTATAGAGCAAATTCTGGCATATGTGTTGCATTCAATGCATTGAATGTATTCTGTATTGGATCCCATCCAGTAGTATTGACATAGTTTCCGAAGGGGTCAAAGTCTCCACCTGAATCTGTTGTCTGGTCTGTGTCAATGTATAATCCATAATTCACATCAGTAGCATTGCAAAAAGTGTCAAAACCAAAGTACCAGTTATCCTGGTCCTGGGCAATTTTCAGTGATTTCAATTCAAAATCACTGATTCTACCATCAATCTTTGTCAATTCATCGTTTGCTCCATCGTTTATTGCATCCACACCAATGGTTTCGTCACGCCAGAAATCATTAGTGCCGTCAATGACAATAGGGTGAGTAACATTGGAGTTTGTGTCGGTGGTGCTAACGTACCAGGCATCTTCCATGGTTTCGTTTTCATCAATCAATTTTATGAATGCGTCCATTGATGCTGGGTCAAACATTATTGGCCATCCGAAGTAGGGGGAGGCGGCATCTGTTATTCTTGCCTGAGTTCCATAAAGGTCTGGATGTGCGAAATCGACACCGGCGCCCATGACTGCAATATTGACACCATCTCCGGTTATGCCATTATCCCAGGCCCTGTCTGCCTTGTGTTGCATTGCTGGAATTCTTTCCAATCCATCGCCGTCGAAAGTGTCTGTTTCTGAGAATCCACCACTACCCAATTCATCCTCTACTGGATATCCATGGTAAATCGGCTCTTCATGTTCGAATATGCTAATTACGCCAGAAAGCATTCCAAGATTAGAGATGGCTGAACTATCTAT
Organism: Methanomassiliicoccales archaeon; assembly: GCA_030636255.1. Taxonomy (GTDB): domain Archaea; phylum Thermoplasmatota; class Thermoplasmata; order SG8-5; family SG8-5; genus JAGLQM01. The sequence continues at coordinate 32,122 of DAOVXH010000001.1, read as the reverse complement.
TTCAATAGTTGGTGCTGCAATATATTTGCTGTTTTCAACACCAATCCTTGTGCCACCGTAATCATAATCTTTTAGAGCTATTGCCAGTTCTGCGATATCTGAGGTTATTATGGTCACTTTCACCCGTTCCTTTATGTTAATTTTTTCCATAAGTTCAGGTGAGATTCTGTCGCTCAATGTCGGTATATTGTTGACATCAAACAATTCAAAATCGTCATTTGCCTCAATCTCTGTCATAAGCTCATTTGGGGTCAAATCTTCGATGTCTAATACATTTTCAGATATTCCTCCAATTACAAGTGCGTTTATTCCTGTGCTCAATAGCAATAATGCTATGATTAAACTAAGGATGCTATAGTTTTTCATATCCTTTCCTCCTTCCTCTATATTAGTAGATACAACTTTCCATACATCATATCAATATATTTATACCTTCCTCAAACATGCTATTTTGAGCAAATTTTTGTACTAATGTTGAATATAAATTTAGCTAATAGTATATTTAGATGCCAATGATTCTTACTTTACATAAGTTATAAATATATGTTGACTCATATCATTAAATAACGTATTTGTGTGGGCAACAAGATTATAATAAGATTTATCCACCAAAGGAAGAATTAGAGGAGGTAACGTAATGGAACAAGAGAATAATAGAAAGACTTTTGTGAGCAGAGTTTTGGTTATTGCTATTGCATTAGCAATGGTGATACCTGCCGGCCTTACACTAGCTGGAACTTATGATACAGAAACAGTAGATGCAATTGCAGATACAGAGTATGTAATCATCCAGTTGGATAGGACGGAGGATGCAACTGATTTACCAAGTAATATCAAGGTAGTCGAGGAATATGATAGTTTCGTAATGGCCGAGATCACTTCAGAGCAGAAAGTACAGCTCCAGAGGGGACGTCAAGTAGAAACTATGAAGTCCAGAACTACATTCAACTTCAATGGTTATTCCCATGATGTGATGAAGGGCAATTCACCCATCTCGGAAAATCTTAGAACCCAGGAAGCTAGATACTATGATTATTACTTTGTAAAATTCATTGGCCCAGTCAAGCAAGAGTGGCAAGATGATGTTGAGCGAAATGGCGGAAAAATCTATGGGCCTGCAGACTCATACACCGCACTTGTTGGCATGAACACAGATTCCCTAGAAGTTATAAAGAACCTGGATTCTGTCATGTGGGTAGGTAATTTTGAACCTGGCTACAAGATATCTCAGGTATTCGATGGCAAGTCTGGAGAGCAACCAGTAACTATATACACTTTCCCGGAAAAACAGTCATATGTAAATTCCGAAGTTGCCAAGCTCCTGGCCAAATCTGGCAAGGGCAAATTCTTTGACGATTATGCTATGCCGACACATATTGCCGGCGAGACAATGGGCTACATAAGGGCAAACTTCGATACATCCCTTCTTGGCGATATTGCACAAATTGATGGTGTCTTGAGAATAGAATACTTTGACCAGCCAAAGAATTACAATGACATGTCACACAGTATTACTCAGTCTGGAACTGCACTTGTATATACTGGTGCACCTGACCCTCTCAATGATAACTATAATGTTGTCGATACAACAACACCTGTGTGGAATCAGGGAATTTATGGTCAGGATGATGGAACTGGAAATCCAGTGGTATTTGGATGTTCAGATTCTGGAATAAGGGTAGATCACCTTATGTTCCAGAATGATGGCACAACATATGACAACGATGACATACCACTCAACACAGTCATATCCCACAGGAAGATAGTTAGGTACATGACCGACGATGCAGCTGAAAATGACCACTATGCAGATGGCTCTAATGATCATGGAACCCACGTTATAGGAACGGTTATAGGATACGATGATCCAGTAGGCGGTTCCAATGCAGATGATGGTACAGCACCTGGTGCAAAGGTTTCTTTCTTTGATATCGGTAATGAAATCACTATGGATCCACAATATGTGTACCCACCAGCTGATTATTATACCACCTGGCAGCCTTCAAAAGATGACGGCGCAAGGGCTTACACACAGAGCTGGGGATCAGATTCCCAGGGTATATACACTGGTGATGCTCAGATGATTGACCAGTGGGTTTATGACAATCCAGAATGGTTGTTCACATGGAGCGCAGGTAATTCAGGTCCTAGCTCTGGAACTATTGGTCAGCAGGCAGAATCGAAGAACACTATATCCATCGGTTCATGTGGACACGATGCGATGTCAGTAAACCAGAGGCGTCAGCAAAATATTGAGGAAGTATCTGCATTCAGTTCCCGTGGCCCTACATTCGATAACAGGATTAAGCCAGATGTTATGGCATCAGGACAGAGAGTGGATTCTGCACAGTCAAGTAGCACAACCCTTTCAGTGTCATTCGACGGAACAAGTATGGCCGCCCCAAATGCAATTGCAGCCATTCTTTTGTGCAACCAGTACTTCATGACTGGATTTTACCCAACTGGCGCGGAAGTTGCCGGCAATGAGTTTGATCCAAGCCACAGCCTAATCAAAGCCCTGTTAGTTAACGGTGCTGATGAGATGACTGGCCTTGGAGCACACAATATTCAGTATGACATCGGAAACGGAAATATGGCTTACCCGAACCCAGACCAGGGATTCGGCCGTATTAATCTGGACAACTCACTGTACTTCTCTACCCCAACCGAAGATGCCAGAAAGCTTCAGGTATTTGACGGTGACAATGGTGTCGAGACCGGAAGAACTGTAGAGTACAAATATTGGGTAGAGGACAATGCCCAGGACCTCAGAGTCACAATATGCTGGAATGACTACCCTGCAATTGCAGGTTCAAGCGTTGCACTTGTCAATGATTTGGATCTGGAAGTTGAAGTGAATGGAAACATATACTACGGCAACGTGTTCTCAGGAACCCCGGGATACTCTGTTCCAGTCACTACAGAAACCAATGACCGCGTTAACAATATTGAACACATCAAGATTGCGACTGGCGGACTCCCTGCCAGCGGTGGTGAAGTTGTGGTTCGTGTTACCGGCTACGATGTTGATTTTGCTCCACAGCCCTTTGCAATAGTCCTGACTGGTTCATTGGACCTGGACTATGGTACAATTCAGTTGGACCAGGATCTTTACGGAGTTAACCAGGTCGCTAACATAATTGTAGAAGATTCAGGAAAAGTAGGTGCAGGTACACTGGCAGTTGATGTCAGCTCAGCTGGCTCTGGTGACAGTGAGTCCATAACCCTTACAGAGGGTGGCGCAGGCACATTTGAAGGTACAGTAGAATTCACACTGAATGGCGCAGACCCAGCAGGTAATGGTATTCTTGCAGTTACAGGCGACGATGACATAATAGCAGCATATGATGATACCACAGGTAATCCACACATGGCCTATGCCTACGCATCAATTGATGGTTATGGCCCCGTAATAACCAATGTTAGAACCGAATTGACAACCATATCCTCGGCACAGGTTGCTTGGGACCTAAGTGAACAGGGTAACGCGACCGTTTATTATGGTACAGTCCCTGCTAGCCTTAGTCAGAAGGAGGTAATGGATACTCCATACACTACATCTGCTTTGGTGACCGTATCTGGTATGACCGGTGGAACCCTTTATTACTATGATGTGGAATCAACTGATTTGCATGGTAATGTCGTAAGAGATGACAATGGAGGAGACCATTATACCTTCACCACTGGAAGCAAAGGTGACATATTGGTGGTAATGAATGGTGCCCCACCAGATTATGAGAGGGGCCTAAGCTCATTAGCATATGTTCGTGATTGCTATGAATGGTCACTGACCCAGCTAGGCTGGAGTTATAATATCTGGCCAACATGGCTTGATGGCGATCCATCACTGGCAACCCTGCAGAGTTACAAGATTGTTATGTGGCAAATTGGTAGCAATTACTACCCACCATTCTCAGCCAACCAACAGTCAATAGTCAAGGATTACAATGATGGCGGCGGCAGGATATGGGCCTCAGGTCACGATATTGCTTGGGGTATGGCTAGTGGCGGTAATGGCGATGCAGCTACAGATTCGTGGTTAGCTTCCCAGATGAACACTAATTGGGTCAATGATTATGCAGAAGCAAACGAATTGGTAGGTGTAGCTAGTGACCTCATAAGTGGGGATTACACTGGCGGAATTACTCTTGAAGTAATGGATGCTGGAGGAGCCGGTGATGAGATTACAGCTGTACCATCAGGATACACTACATCCAATGTCTGGTTCCTCAATGGTATTAACTACCTAATGAACAATGCAGGAATTAAGGCGGTGTCCACAGCAGCCAATGACTCAGTTGGTGGTGACGATCCTGCTATAGTATGGGACGGCACAAACACAAGAAAAGTCATTAACTGTTTCGAATGGACAGCTGTCGGTGGAGGCTATGTTGTCGAGACTGCAATACGTTCGGAAGTTCTTGATAAGGGTATAACCTGGCTTCTTGGCAGTCATGACCATCCTGATGTTTCTATAATACAACCAGATGGTGGCGAGACCATAGTAACTGACACATACAATGTTCAGTGGGATGTTACAACCTATGGCGCAGGTGTTCTGTCACAGGAGATGTTCTACAGCCCCAATGCTGGTGATGCCTGGTTCCCTGCAACTACAGTGGCCCCAATAGGTATCGCTGATAGAGATGCAGACTGGGATGTTTCAGCTCTGGAGAACGGTGTTAACTACCTCATAAAAATGGTAGTGACTGATGATTTAGCTCCATACCTTGTTGGTTCGGATGAATCCGATGCAGTATTCTCCATCAATAGACCTGGTGGAGACACACAGGGTCCGGTAGTTCAGGCAGGTTCCATACGTGTAGAACCAAATCCAGTAGATCAGTTTACAAATGTCTGGTTCAATGCCACTATCGATGACAGCAATAAGGGCGGTTCCGCTATTGCCGAAGCAGAGTACTTTATTGACTCAGTTGGCTCAGATGGATTTGGAACAGCGCTGGACCCAGCAGATGGTGCCTTTAACCTTGCTGTGGAAGATGTGACCTTGAATGGCGGTACTTCAGCCACATGGAGCATAGGTGAACACACATTATACATACATGGAAGGGACGCACAGGGTAACTGGGGCAGTTATGACTCAACTACCTTTACCATCAATGACGCTGGTGGAGAACCACAGTTCGGTTACGACATTGATACGTCAGGTTATTCAGTCGGCGAATGGGCATTCGTGTCCTTTGCGTATGTGATGAACGGTAATATTGAAACTGTTCTTACAGACTTCAGTGGCGGCGGTACAACCTGGGATATTGCAAAATGGTACAACCCACTTGATGCCAGCAATCCATGGAAGACATACAGTGTAAACAGCCCAAGTCTCAGCGACATGCCACAAATCAACCAGAACATGGGTGTGTGGCTGCACTTGACAGCCAATGACGGAACACTGACAACAAGCAGCGTTGGTGATTACTCCGCCGTACCTGTTGATGTGACACTGAATCCAGGATGGAATCTTGTTGGATACCCATCTGTAACAGGCGAAAACGCCGCGGATTCATTGCTAGGTCTTGGAGTGAACTGGATTGGAGAATACCAGGCAGCAACACCATACATCAATGACGAGAGTGACTTGAGTCAGGTAGACATGTCAGAAGGCAATGCTTACTGGATTCATGTAGACGCATTGATTACGTGGACTGTAAGCCCATAAGGTAAAAACGAAGAATGGGGAATCGAAAGGTTCCCCCCTTTTTCTATTTATTTTATATTTTATCTGTCTGAAAGTACTTTTTATCCGGCCTTTTCTCTCTATTTTATATATTAACTATTAATCTATCATTAATTACTATATAGATACAATTATAAGATGGAATAACATTGAGATGCCGAGGAGGCACAGTGGCGGTAATAAAATTGGAGGATCTGGTGATTGCATTTCAGAAGACCCTAGGTGAGAAGGGCTATTCTGAAGAAGCTGTTCAGGATCTTGCAGAGTTTGTTATAAGCCTCTATGGTTTTGATTATGCTATTGTTGATAACCGTTTAACTCCTCAAAACCGTGATATATTCTATAAACTTGAAGAAGAAAGATTGGTATATACCAGGCAGGAAGAGGTCACCATTAAGAAGGGAAAGGTCTGGAGACTTCATTACTGGTTTTTAAACCGCCCATATATTCTAAAATTATCCAGAGGAAAGGAAGAAGTGGAAGAAATAGATGAATATGCAATATATGGAGAAATGAATGACGATATCTGGTCAAGGGATGAGAACTAATCCAAATATGACATTTAACCAGTTATGTTTGCCAAATTTTGAAACTAGCTAATCCTGAACTCATTTCCCAGTTGATTTAGAAATTCGTTTACCTGATCCCTGTCTGTATTATCTTCCATCATGACAATTGCCAAGGATCGTCTGCCGCATTGGCATATAGTAGTTTTGAAACCTTCTGTTTTTATCTTTATTGTTCTGGGATTTTGCCTACCCGCTTCAGTATTCAATGTCATGGAGCCGCCAAATACTGTTGCTGCCATTATGGCTATGGTCTCCACGTTCATGTCTGAGGGTAATCTCATCTCCACCGGACGTCCGTCCTTACTCACAATTCCGCAACCAATCACACCTTCAATGGTTTTTAACTGGTCCAGTATCTTCCTCACTTCTGTCATTTAGCTTCCCTCCATATCTCTAACGACAATCTCACATAGTGCATCTCCTATACTTATGCATTTCTCTTCAAGGCACACAAGCTTTTTGCCTGTGTGATGCTCGAGTATAGCATGCACCATTCCTCTTAGCCTGTGGCAAGATGGTTCCTCAAGACCAACTTTTGCCTCGAAAGAGCCATTGATGATGACTCTATCTCCCATGAAGCTAATATCTTCTACCCAGCCCCTTCCTTTTATGAGCCTTCCTGCGGTTTCCAAAAAGTTGTCATTGTCCTCGCTTGCCATCTTTACTATTTCCTTGCCCAGGGTCCCTCCTTCCCTGTAGAAAAGGCCATGGCAGGCATGAGACATCACGCTTTCATATAAACTACGAATTTTAGCCAACTCTTCCTGCGAAATCCTAATAAACCTCATGGTGCCACTCATATCTACATAATGGGTTAAATAATTTTGCACAGTTAATTAAGTTAACGCAAATTTGACATCATATTCACGCTGCCAAATCTGCGTTCTTCCTAACTTTTTTGCTTATTTATCGTAAAATATCAAAGTTAGGACTCAATGGAGCCTATCCAATGCCTGGAAAATAGCACTTGTGTATCTGTCCAGGTTCTCAAGTTTGGATCTGTCTCCAGTCCAGTCATCAAATTCCTTGATCAGTTTCTTTTCCATTATCTGCAAAGCTTTGAGAATTATTCTGTACATGACTGGCTTTGCCTCGCCCACCACAACAATTGCAGCATAGACATGGACGCTGTCCTCCAGAATGATTGTATGTCCTTCATAATTCAGGGTATGCACATGTTCCCCCTCCTTGAAGGCACGGTTCATCTGTTCCTTTATGGCCATTACCATCCTTGACATAAGTTTCTTATCTAGTTGGGCTGGTGGTTTTTTACTTTTAACTGAAAGGAGTGTACCATCCTTGTGCAGAAGGAAAATGGTCTCTGCAATAAATTTGTCTTCTTTCTCTTCCTCCAGTGGAATAGCCTCCTCCTCGAATGCTGATTCAAAGAATTTTTCCTTGATCTTTTTCTTCAGCTTCTTGATGGCCCTCTCAATGTCATCTACATCATCATTATCCTTGAACATTGTTTTTATTTGCTTGACCATCTCTTCGAAACCTGTGGTATTAAGGCTTGCCAGCTCTGCTTTAAGCTCATTGAGTTTTGGCCCCTCCTCAAATAATCTTGCGAAATTTTCAAGATAGGCCACCTGCATTGGGTCATTGAGCTTCTTGTTAACCTCATCGTACATGCTGTGATTTTGGTCAAACTCCAAATCCTGAAGTTTAGCTTTTACATCCTTCAGTCTGCTTATTTTATCAGAATAATCAGAGAACATCTCATCCATTTTCTTTGTGTCCTTGGACTTGATGACCTCGGTCAGGGGTTTGACAACATATCCCTCGGAAAGCCAGTCAAAAAGTTGATTTGCATAATCATCCTTTTTTTTGCTGGTTGAAGATTTATTTGATTTACTGGAACTTTTTTTCTTTGGCATTTTTCCCCTACCGTCCTAACTTTTACAATTGATAGTATTTGAAAGCATTAAACTTACATTACCCTCTGGTGATTGCGAACCACGTATTTATTTATTGTTAATATGTTGAATATAAATAAGGTTCAGCTCAATTAAAAAATAATTCTATATCCTCTATTGGCTTCTCTGTAATGCTAGCTTCCGGAATCTCGTTCTTGAACTGTGTTATTCTGGAATCCAATATCAGGGCCACTCCTCTATCAGACTCCCGGCGGAGCAAACGGCCAATACTCTGCATCATCTTTCGAACTGTTGGTGCCTTGACTGTATATTCCCATCCCTTGCCGAACTTTCTGTCATAATAATTCAAAAGAGAGCGATGCTTTGCAGTTGGTTTTGGGAATGGTATGCCCACCAGAATGGCAATCTCCAATTCCCTATCTGGAAAATCAATGCCCTCGGAAATTCTGCCGCCCATGACTGCGAACATAATTGCCCCTTCTTTCAATTTGAAGTTCTTAACTGTGCTCATGAGTTCTTCCTGGCTCATGCCCTGTTCCTCAAAGTATACATCCCTTTTGGTCTCGGCAGCAATATCAGAGAACCTTGCCAATAGTGAGAAGCTAGGAAAAAATATGATAGTGTTTCTGTGATATTTATCAAATATTTCACATATTAATTTTTTCATATTGGGAATCATTTCCTCGTCCTGGGCCAGTGTATCATATTTTGTTGTCATATCATCTGTGAATATCACAAGACGGTTTTTCTTATCAAAGGGGCTTGGCAGGCTGAGGCAGTCTGTGTCCTGAGGTAAACCAATGGAATCTCTGTATTCCATAATGGGATTAATGGTTCCTGAAAGATGTATGGAACTGTGGCAATCATTGAGAATGCCGGTGGCCTTGGCAGGATTCAGGCAGTAGGCCTCAAGCTGCGGATTGTCCCCTGCAGATACAAGCTTCGCATATTCAGATTCTTCCAGCATTACCCAGTCCTGCAAAAAAGTAGCAGTTTTGAAGATGTGTGAGCGCGGCAATTTTCCTTTTTTTCTTTTAGTTTCCCGCACTATGTCCCCATGGGTCACCATGTTCATAATCATCACCTGAACTTCACGACTTGTGCCCTTCAAACGACTCATTAGTTGTTCCCGTATCTCGGTTGGAGGAACCAGGCCATCATCGTCAATAACATATTCCGAAGCTGTGGACTGAATAAGGTTCTGCATCATATTGCAGGCTCCTGAAAGGTCAAGGTCGGTGGTAAGCTGTGGATTTCCAATGTCCTGGCTCTCCAGAGCAGCCAATTCCAGGGCCCGGACAGTGAGTTCCCGGGAATATAATTCTCTGGCATAGTCTGAAAGGTTATGGGCCTCGTCCACGATAACTATCAGGTCTGAAATATGTACATTCATCCAATCCAGTAATGCGCGTCTTATTATCGGACTGAAAAAATAAATGTATGGCGCAGTAATAACAATTGCCTCCTTCAAGAGCAATTTATTTGCCTCGTAGGGGCACACGTCTCCATATTCCTTGCACAGGCCAACAAACTCCTCAACTGCTGGAATGTCTCTCTTTGCCAATGCCCGGACATCATCAATGTCATGGTTTAGAAGATTGGAATAATATTTACATCCCTTCCCACCGTCAATGCTGGCCTTCTTCAGGTCCCCACAGATCTTTGAAAGTTCTTCTGCACTTCCCTTTTCCAGGTCCGGGCGGTCATCCAGCAATGGACACATGTTCTTGCGTCCCTGCATTCCAATTCCGAATATTTTTTTCTTATCTTGAATCTTCCTCAACTCAATTATTACCTGCTTTTGCTGAGAATTTGTCCTTGTTAGATAAAGTACTTTTTTCTTATGTTTCAAAGAATATTCCACAGATGGGGCAATGGAGCAGATTGTCTTTCCTGAACCTGTGCCAGACTCTGCAATTAGGTGGCTCTTTTTTTCAAGGATATTGCAGATATGCTCCATTATAATCTTCTGATTTGGCCGGGGCTCATATGGAAATAATTGCCAGGTTTTCTTCGCCATCACGCAAGAATGGGGATTGAGATATATAAACACCTTTGGGAGATGACCGAAAGTATCAATGCAATGAACATAGCAAATAGTTTAATATTCAAATGCAATTTTACTTGTGTGAATTAAATGGGTTCGGACCAAGAAAAAATACAGAAAAAAAGATTCAAGGCCCAGGTCAAGGCAGAGAAGGCCAGGGCAAAGGCAGGTTTGCCTCCAGATAATGATCCGAAAGCAGCTATTCATCCTGAATCACCTTCTGTTCCAATAAAAATTCCATGGCACAAGGACCCCAACTGGGTAAGGGCAATAATTGCCATTGCCTCTTTCGTAGTTATGGTTATAACTCTGGTAATTATGGTATTGTGATTATTCGAATGTATCACAGACACATTCATCAAACTCTTCCACTGCACCGACCTTTGGCCTGTACACATCTGGAATGGCATTTGAAATTCTTATTAATCTGCAAATCTGGCATATCTCTCTGCTTAGGCCACTATTGTCATCACTTATCCGAATGGCTGCCTCTCTGACTGCAATTACAATCTTCTCATCCTCAATTTTAATCTCATCTCCCCTCTTTGAAGAAAGATACTGTGATATGGCAGGCTCAGTGACCTCCAGTTTTTTTGCTACCTTTACCTGGGATAATTTCAATTCATTGACCATTATAATGGAGAATTCTTTTCTTATCCAGGGAAGAACATACCTTACCATTTTTTCACATGCGACAGTCATTTTCAAGCCTCCATCTTCACATTTTCTTATTAAATATAAGTGTTTCTGCCATAGGCGTCTATCAATTATTGAGGTTTTTGAAAATGTCTGCGAGAAAGGTTAAATATTAAAGCCAAAATAACACGTGTTAACTAAACAATTGTTAAGAGGCGCAAATTCATTTTTGCTCCTTGTTAACATAATAAGAATAAGAGATTGGAGGAAAATTGATGAAGGGTATTAAGTTGATGGCAAGCATACTTGCTATCTCTATGATTATGAGTGGGTTAGCGTTGGTGAGTGCGGGAACAGATACAGGCGAGACTTCAGTTGATGTAATTGACGAGCCACCAGTGATATATGCAGGTTCTTCTCCCAGAACTGTAGTTGTCGAACAATTCACATCTGATTGGTGTCCTTATTGTCCAACACAGACACATTCAATGGAAAGATTATATGAAGAATATTACCCAAATGGGCCCATAATAATTGAATACCACACATCTGATGAATTTACCGTTCCAGATGTAATTCCTAGGGCAAATAAATACGCAGTTCCTGGAATTCCATCTGTAATATTTGATGGCGGTGGCCCGTACACAGATATACACTTAAGGGGCTCTGGAGGTTATGATAAATATGATGTATATGTTGCTGACAAAGCCGACTACCTAGAGGAAACAACTGGCGCAGGAGCAGGAGCCCCATGCACAATTGATATTGAGGGAGATATCGAGGGATTGAACGGCAATCTGCATGTTATCCTTGATTTTACTGATGTTCCTACAGAAAGCTCCCTGGAACTCACCACTGTGATAATGGAATCCACAAAACATCACTTCGATGCCAATACAAATGAAGTATATGGCCATCACAGGGTTTACAATGGCGTTTGCAGGGATATCCTAGATCCTATAGCCCTTCCTGGCGGAATCGGTGTTGGGACACACCTTGAGTACAATATCTCATTTGCACTTGACCCCGCATGGTATCCTGACATGGATCCCAGAGATATTTCCGCAGTTACAATGGTTCAATCCACAACAAATTACGATTACAAACAAGGTAAAGATACCTATCACAATTTTCCGATACTTCAAGCAGCCAAGCACGAATTTGTGGATGCAGAGGTTTTACTGGTTAATGGTGATGGAACCGATGCCATTGATGACAATGCAGACTATATTGTAGAAGAACTGGTTAAAATTGGAGTAAAGGCCAGAACCTGGGACACAATTGAAGCAACTGATACAGCCCTTCTAAATGTTAAGACCATGCCTACCCTGGCAGACCTACAGAAATATTCAACTGTAATCTGGTATACTGGCCCTGATACCACAACACTTGATGTGGCAGACAGAACTAATCTTCAGGACTATTTGATTGGCGGTGGTAATGCATTCCTCACAGGTTCAAACATAGCTGAGGACGCAAATTCCAATGGCTGGAACTCATGGCTTCAAACGAATTTCAAAACCTCATTTGCTGCAGGTGATTCCGGTGGTACATCATTCAATGGTATTGCAAGCGATCCAATTGGTGACGGACTTTCGGGTCTTCCTGTGAACACCAGTGCAGGTACTCCAGACTCTATTACCGCAGAAATAGGTGGCACTGTCTGTTTCACTTATGACAATGGTCCAAACATGGCAGTTCGTTCGATTCACTCAGGCGGTGGAAGGACAGTATTCTTTGGCGGTGATTATTTCGTCATGACCGATACCATCGATGCAGATTCTGATGATGAAACTGTTCTAACAAGAATTCTAACCTGGCAGAATGCGGCAATACCTCCAGAGGTTGAAGTCACGTTCCCCAATGGCGGCGAGACATTTGCCCAGGCAGAGGATGTAATCATCCGATGGGATGCACATGATGTTGATATTCCTGAAAATGGAATAGACATCTATTATTGTACGGATTACCCAACAGCAACATGGCAGGCAATCACAACCGGAACTGTCAATGATGGAATTCACTATTGGACAACACCAAGTATTGATTCGTCTGTCTGCAGGATAAGGGTAGTTGCCACAGACTCAGAGAGTTTGGTAACCGAAGATATAAGCAATTTTGATTTCACCATAGGCTCCGGTGTGGAACCTATCTTGGCTCCGTATGACATTCCGATTCCTGTAGCAGCAGGCCCAGGAAGCTGGGTATTTGTCTCATTCCCATATGCTATGACCGGGGATATTGAGACAGTACTTACAGATGCAGATGGAGGCACAACATGGGATATTGCCAAGTGGTTTGATGCAAATGACACACTTCATCCTTGGAGGACACACAGCAGAAATAGCCCTGGTCTCAGTGACATGCCAATGCTCACCAACAGCATGGGTATTTGGCTTCACTTGACTGCCCATGATGGCGGAGTCCTGACAACAGGCATTGATGGCGATTACTCGGCAGCCCCGGTGGGAGTCACGCTCTATCCTGGCTGGAATCTTGTTGGATATCCATCAGCAATTGGTGAAAATGCCTTTGACTCATTGCTTGGAACTGGAGCAGATAGGATTGCAGAATACCAGGCAGCATCACCATATATTGTTGACGAGAGTGATTTGACTCAGGTAGACCTGGCAGAGGGTAATGCATACTGGATACATGTAGATGCATTTGTAATCTGGACTGTAGACGTCTAAATAATGAGATGGGGGGCACTGTCCCCTCTCTCATCTTTTAATATTTGAAATACTTAATCTCTCACAAATTCCATTAAAAATAGGTGAATATAATGAAGTTTAGAATAGCTAGTATGATACTTGGATTTCTTCTTATGTCCGGGTTTTTCATAGGTCTTGCACAAGCGAGCGAAATTCCAACAACCACCAATTCTATTAGTGTGAGTAATATCACCCAGGTGCCGGAGAATCCCGTAGGATTCATATGGCCAGACACTCCAGATTGGGGCAATGATGGGGATCAACTATATATTTATGCAGAGATAGATAGTGATAATCCTCTGGTCAGGGTCCAGGTGAATAATGAATTCTGCACTCCGGCCGAATGCCTTGCCATGTTTTCTCCTGCATGTTATGGATGGTACCAGGATGATATGGATCATTTGGGTGGCAATCTATACGGATTATGGTACAAGTCCTGGTGGAATGATGATTCCTGGGGGGCTGGTATTTATGTCAATTACAATATCACATTTGAAGATGACACTGGCCAGGTATTCTGGTGGCCAGAGAACGCTACTATTAATTCGGGAACATTTCAGAATCCTCCAACAAACACAGAGGTAACTGCCCAGGTTGAACCTACAACAGTTTACCCAGGCCAGGATGTATGGATAAATGGAACTGCAAATCATACCTATTCCGAGGCCGGGGCATGGAACAACACAATTCCAATGGAAACCACAAATGTCACAATCAAGGTAGGAGGCGACACCCATGAGCTGAAGACAGACCTTGAGGGAAATTACAGTCTTCAAATAACTGCACCAACCACCCCTGATTCATATGAAGTGAATATCACGGTGCAGAATGATACTGTTGTGAGAAGCATAACTGGATATGCGGAACCGCAATTTGATGTGGTTTTGCCTGTAATTGATGCCAGTTTGCATTTGAATACAACCACAACACTCCCAGAGCAGCAATTATGGGCAAGTGGAACAGTGACACTGGACGGAGCACCGGCACCAGCAGGCCTGGAAGTCACAGTGGAAATACCAGAGACCGGAGATTCCTGGATTGTTGCAACCGATGCCAATGGTGATTATGCTGCACAGATTAATTCTCCCAATATTACCGGAGATTTCACTGTAAATATAACAGCAGTATGTCCAACATACAGCATAACTGCCTGGAATGATACTGTATTCATGGTTGTTGCTGTGCCTTTACCTGATTTGGTTGCATCTCCATTGAACATCACATTGACAGGTAACCAGGTAGGTGGTGTGGACCTTCATGTTGGAATTGCAGTTTACAATTATGGTATCGCAACTGCTGTGGATGCCCAGATAAATATTTCCCTGGATGGTGAGTTGCTGGATTCCAGCAGATACACAATTGCACCAGGTGAATGGATGGAAAATGGTCTTACCTGGCTCCAGGTAATTGGAACCCACAACATAACCGTTGAGGCTGACCCTGCAGGAGAGATAGAAGAAAGCTCCGAGCTGAACAATATTGCCTGGAAAGAATTTGAAGTTCTGGAAGATTTTGATGGCGATGGAACCGCAGATATTGATGACCTGGATGACGATGATGACGGTGTTCCTGACTCGGAAGATGATTTTCCATTGAACCCTGATGAAACCACAGATACAGACGGCGATGAAACAGGTGACAATGAGGATGAAGATGATGATAATGACGATGTCCCTGACAATGAAGATGCCTTCCCACTGAACTCCACCGAATGGTCTGACCTGGATGGTGATGACATTGGTGATAATTCAGACCAGGATATTGATGGCGATGATGTTAACAATGATCTGGATGCTTTCCCACTGGACGATACCGAATGGGCAGACTATGATGGTGATGATATAGGTGACAATGCAGACCTGGACGATGACAGTGACGGTCTGGATGATGCCACAGAGGACCCGTACCCAATGGACACTGACAATGATGGACTTGTGAATTCAATGGACCAGGACGATGATGGCGATGGAATTCCAGATATCTCGGACACAATGCCACTGGACACTGACAATGATGGCACAAATAATGGTGAAGATGCAGACATTGATGGCGATGGTGTGGAAAATGCTGAAGACGCATTCCCTCTGGATGAAAATGAGGACACAGACACCGATGATGACGGCATTGGAAACAATGAGGATGACGACGATGATGATGACGGTGTTCTTGATGAAGATGATGCCGCACCACTCAATCCGGAAATCTCAGAGCATGAAGCAGAGACTCAGGACCCATCTACAATGGCAGTAATTGCAATAATTGCCATAGCCGCAATCCTTGTTGCAGTGGTACTTATATATCCTGGATCTAAATCATGAGCGAGGCCTTGAATTGAAAATCCCCACACTGAGAAGGACAACCCAGATTGCATTTCTGGCAATTACCTTGCTGGGCCTGGCAGGCATAACCACCACTGGTCTCATCTATCCCTATTTCTTCTGCTATTCATGCCCCTGGGATGTTGGTTCTTGCCCTCTTGGCATAATGGAGCATGGGTTCATTGATATCCAGATAACCTTCATGGTAGGCCTCTCAATGCTGCTTTACCTTTTTGGATTCCTGTCCCTCATGGGTGTACTTTTTGGCAGGGCGTTCTGTGGCTGGGCATGTCCAATTGGTGCACTTCAGGACTTATCAAGAAAACTGGGTATAAGTAAAAAAGTGGATAATAAGCTCAAACCAAATGTGAATCCAAAATGGAAACACATGAAGTTTCTAATGCTCCTGGCTGTACCTGTCACTGCATTTCTCTCTCAGGAGCTGTTTTACACGGCATTATGCCCCATTGGGGGAATAACCGGCACACTTCCCACCCTGACATTTTATTCAAGCGAATGGCTGT
The DNA here is from genome assembly GCA_030636255.1 of Methanomassiliicoccales archaeon. GTDB lineage: Archaea > Thermoplasmatota > Thermoplasmata > SG8-5 > SG8-5 > JAGLQM01. The sequence goes on along the minus strand of DAOVXH010000001.1, from coordinate 15,742 downwards.
TTGGAAGCGGCTTCCCTGTGAAGCTTACATCAATGATTCTTTTCACTATTCTAATTATTCTGGTAACAAGAGGCTGGTGCAAGTATCTCTGCCCTATTGGAGCATACCTGGCTCCCTGGAACAAGGTCTCTGCCATTGGGGTGCGGCGCAATGAAGACACATGCAAGAGTTGCAATGTCTGTGATGCTACATGTCCAATGGATATCAAGCAGGTAGGCACAAAAGAGGACATGGAGTGCATTCTCTGCGGCAGATGTGTTACCAGCTGTAAATTTGGCTCATTAAAATTAGGAATAATGCCTTTCAAGAACAATAAAATGGCAGTTATCTGGATAGTTCTCCTTCTTGGAAGCGCGTCAATGCTTACTGCCGGAGTCATGATGGGCGGATATGACCGAACTGACGAGATAAACGCCATACCTTGCCTTGGCTGTCTGGCCCTTGACCCAAATGTTGTGAATGAATGGCGCTCTTCTGAAGGGACGCAACCTACCTTAGTAACAGAAGTCCTTCCAACCCAACCAGTATTCTTGCATTATCGTACTGATGTGTGTTCAGGTTGCGATGAGATGGAGCCGCATATTGCCATTCTGGAAGAGGAATATGGCAATGAAATTGAGTTCGTCCACATCAACCTGGACCATGCAACAGCAGAGGAAGACGCAAGTTACGATGTCTATGACTTTGCTGGTTCCCCTGACTCACGATTTGGAGTGCCAATGTTCACAACCATAATCGTGGAAATGAACGGTACTGAACCGGAAATAATCTACAATACCCAGTATGGTTCATCGGCAGACCAGGGAGCCAGCAAGCGAGAGAACCTTAACACATCACTTGCAGATGCATTAGCTAGGCATGTTATAACTGACAGCCCAATAGGTCCAATTGTGCCATCAGACAAGCTAGTGTTCACTGAACTTTATGTTGATCTGGGATGTGTCAATTGCAATAAGAGTGAGGATGCCCTTGTAGATCTTGAAAAGGAGGGAGAAACTTCTTTTGCAACCTTTGTAACAGATGCTCCGGGCCTATCTGGCCAGTATGCGTCTTACAGAGAGGAGACTCTGGCGAATAAGCTGAATATAGATGGTGATATTGGTCACCCCTGGGCAGTGTTTGCCGGGGGTCCAGGGGAGATAATTGGCGCATCCAGTGCTTCATCAGCATACAATGAATACCTGACAGAAATTAAATCAACAAGTATGGCAGATTTGAATTTGACATTCGGAGGCCAGTTTACTGACCTTTCAAGAATACTGGGCACAGTTGTATCAATTGGCAATCACGGAGATTCTGATGAAACAATTCTTGTGGAAGCATTCCTTGTGGAGAAATCATCACGCTGGCTTAATTATCAGGGCCATCCGATACCAAACGCTTTTATTGACATCCTTGTAAACGACACATACACTGTTCCAGCAGGCGAGACACTTGATATTGAAAGCTCATGGACCAATACCTCAGCAGTTCAGTTCAATGATTTACGGCTTGGAAATATTGGCCTAGTAGTAGTTGCCTGGCAGAATGGTGTTCAGGTAAACAGTTTCATGATTGTTCCAGAAGGTGAAGATGAGCTTTACATGATTGCCCAGGAACCAGAAAAATCCGCATTGCCAAATAGCACGGCAGAATTTGAATTCACTCTTCACAATTACATGTATTTCCAGGTTACAGTCAATCTTTCTGTGGATGCCCCATCAAACTGGGACACAGAGTTTTCCCAGATCTCGCTTTCCATTCCTGCAGAGTCCAGCACAAGCTTCGACCTGGCAGTTACCGGAAACATCACATGGAACGGCCAGACAGACAAATTCAAGGTTCATGCCATTGATGTTTCTGACCTTACAATACAAACATATTCCACTGTTGAGGTCGATGTAAAGGATGACATTGCGCCACCGCAGATAATCAATCCAACATATGCTCCAGACCACCCAGATGCAGACCAGCAGATAAGCATCGAGATTATGGTGGGCGATACCAGTGAAATAGAATCAGTACAGATGTCATACTTTTCATGCACGCCCCAGGCCTGTTCTCCATACTTCATCATTGACATGAACAATACTGATGGCAATACCTACACCGCAGAGGCATACCCTGTGGGACTGGACCACACAGACTTCCATTACAGAATAATAGCTACAGATGTATATGGTAATGAAAATATCACAGAATTTTATGAGATTGAACTGAGTCCAGTTGATGACGGCGGCCATACCTCTGAAATAGAAACTGACACTCGACCAAAATGGATTGACGTGGTACTGTTATCTGGAATTGCTATTGCAGCACTTGTGATTGTATTGACCAGCAGGGAAAAGCCCGGTAAACCCAAGAAGAAGGATGAATTGCCAGAAGAAGAAAAACCCATGAAGGAACCAGCAGAGCCAGTTCAAGAATCTTCCCCGGGAATTGATAAAGAAGCAGCCAGGGTGAGAATTCAAAAAGCATTTGATGAAGGTCGTCTGTCTGAAGCCCAGTACAATCATAATATGGAAAAGTTCAAGGATTGATGCTGAATACCCTTTGAATATGCAAGAGTATGACCGGGAAAATGTCGCCAAAATGTTTGATGAGAAGAATTGGAATAGTCCAGCCAGGGCCAGCGACCCAATTCATGACAGGGTGAGTCAATTATCTCTTGATAGTCTGGAATTATCTCCCACAGATATTCTTCTGGACATTGGAACTGGAAACGGAAACAATGCCATCAAGGCTGCAAAATATTGTTCTCGGGTAATTGGAATGGACATAAGCCAGATAAGCCTGGAAACCGCAAGGGCCAGGGCTTCAGAACTGGCATTGAAAAATATTACATTTGCAATGGGCTCATTTGAGAATCCTTCCGAAGAACTGGATATTACCTCACAGGGTATAACAAAGATACTGGCTACCTATTCTTTGCATCATCTTCCTGATAAAATGAAACCTGCTGCTATAAAAAACCTGGCAGAAATTTTGCAGAACCAGGGAAGACTTGTACTTGGAGACCTAATGTTCTTTGAGAATCCGAAAAATCATACTGCTGATTTTGACAAGGCTGGCTATGATGGCGGAGAAACTGACTTTCCAGCCCCTGTGGAATTATTAATTGATAATCTGGAAAAGCTTGGAGCAAAATGTCAGATTGAAAAAGTTCATCCACTTGTTGGTGTGATAATTGCTGATTTTTGAATGGCGGAAATCATATTAATTCCCAATTCATTCCTGTAACAATGAGCGAAATAGAGCCAGCCACAAAACTGGATGCCCAGGAGATTTCAGAATTATACAATACCGTATGGACGCCCTATCGAGAAAATTTTCCAGCAGACCTCATGGACAATAGAATTCCAGATGCTGGCCAGGTTGCAACTAATATGGAGAATAATGATTATTTTGTTATCAGAGAAGAAAACAAAATAATTGGCATTGTTCGGTGCCAGTTCCCTCACGGAACATGTCATCTGGACAGGATGGTTGTGCATCCTGATTACCAGAAAAAAGGCATTGGAAAAGCCCTCACCCAGTTTATTATAGATTTGGCAAAAGAAAGAGGCGCAAACAAGGTCTGGCTGGACACAACCCCGGCACTGGAAAAAGCAGTTAAATTATACCTCTCAATGGGGTTCAAGGAAGTTGGTTTTTTCAAGGAACATTACTGGGGCCAGGATATTAAATTCTATGAATTGATATTGTAATCATACATAATATTTTATCATCTTAACATATTATATGCTTGGAGAGTGCAATATGTCCGAGAGCTGCCCAAAGTGTCACAAGGAAATGATTTATTACTCAGAAATGAACAACTGGTACTGTCATGCTTGTAGAATATACCGTTATCCCATGAAGAACATGCCAGGAGTGGATGCAGTGTCCAAGAGGTCTATCCTGAACATCATGAAACTAATAGTGGGTGCTATCTGTGGGGTATCTGGAATTCTTGTTGCCATTGGTGTTTTCCAGCTGTATTTATCATTTGAGTCCTACAACAGCACACAAAACCTTGTCCGTGGTGCACTGAACCTTTCCATTGCCATGGCATTGTTGCTGATTGTCTATCTATACATCTACACCACCCTGGGAAAGAAAAGCTGGTGGAATCGTATGCAATTGTATATTGATTTTCAGAGCAAATTATCCGAGGGAAGCACTCTGATGAAACGCTCTCTTGTGGAAATATTTCAGATATATTATGGCTCAATAATAATCATTGGTATCATACTGTTGCTGCTTGGTATCACGTTCATTAACACCCTTTACGAACCAGAAGTTCTGATTTTATCTGGATTTCAGACAATCATCGGAATCTTATTGATATTCCTAAGCTACCTGAAGTACAGAAAGGACATGGAGATGCTTTCCAGGGATATTTATCCAATACTGTTCCCAGATGGATTAAACTCTGATATGCCCACTCCGCCACCGCCTCCCCCTGTAATTAGCAAAAAATAGTTAAGGATGTGCCCTGTTCCCAATGTATATGGCTATACCCAAATATTGCCTTGTGACCGGAGCATCTTCTGGAATTGGAAAGCACATAGCCTGTGAGATGGTTGGCAGGGGTTGGAAGGTTATAGCCATTGCCCGCCGTGGTGACGAATTAAACAACCTGGCTAAATCCTTGGGCCAGGACAAACTCATACCCAAAGTCTGTGATGTCAGCGATTTTGATTCAGTAAAAAACACATCCAAAGAACTAATAGCCAGTAACATTTTTCCATCATTGTTTTACCTGAATGCTGGTGACGGAGATGAAGAAGAGGAAAATTTTAACCTGGAACTTCATAGACGCACTTTTGAAACCAATTATTTCGGAGTTATAAACTGGATTGACCAGTGGGTTCCAGTATTGAAGAAAAATGGCGGTGGAACATTTGTTGGAACTTCATCTTTCCAGTCATTTATTGCCCTGCCAGGTTCTGCCGCCTACGGTTCCAGCAAAGCCGCACTTAACTATACATTTGAATCCCTGGATGCCATGCATTACAAGAACAATATTAGATTCGCATTAATTTATCCGGGACCGGTGGACACCCCCATGCTGAAAACAGACAAACCCATACCAAGTGCCTGGAAGCCAGAAAAAGCAGCAAAATATATTGTAAAAAAGGTTTTGAAAGGCCATATGAAAATCAAATTTCCACCACGCTGGGTTTTGCTCCTGGGCATTGGAAAACGTTTGCCAAGAAGTTTTTTCAGGGTGAAATGAGAAAACCCAAGTTATTTATTAGAACTTGCGCATTCACATGGCCATAGGTGGAGAATTATGAACAATGAAACAGACATTTCAACAGAACCTGTGCCAGATGCTCCAGCTCCGACCAAGCCAAAGAGCAAAAATGGAATCATAATTGGAATTGTATCGATTACAATTGTTGTTATTCTAATTATGGCCTTCATACTCATGTCAGGGCCTGGTGTGGAGGGGAAATGGATTGTAGAAAAATCAGAGATATTGAACCCGGATGGTAGTGTTAATAACACTTACACCTCGGATACAGGTGATTACTATGAGATTAAATCTGACGGCACAATCACCCTTGGCAATAGTACCGATATCTATGACGTTGGAGTTGATTTGACATGGGAATACATAGATGATAATCAGATTGAAATTACATATCATTATAATCCTATTTTAACCATACCGGATCCAATAGTCAATCCAGACACTGGCGAGATAACCTGGAACAATAAAACCCTATCAGAAGAATCTCAAATATACGAATATGAGATAGATGGTGACACGCTTACACTTGGCTTTCTCACGCCAAATAATGGAGTAACTCTCAGAACGACTTTTGTGAAAGAGTGAACAATAACCGTTTCAGAATGAGGACATATAAGCTCTGCTTTATTGTTCTCACATTTCCTCAGGCGCAATCAATCCCAGAGTATCCAGCACATTGGACATAACATACCGACTCACCGTAACAAGGGCCAGCCTGGCATTCATTACATCTTCTTCTGCCTGGAGAACCGGGCAGTCCCTGTAAAATTGATTGAATAATGAAGCAAGCTCAAATGCATAGCCAGCCATTGGATGGCATTCCATGTTCTTTCCGCATTCTTTAATCAATGCCGGGAAGCTGGCCAATGCCTTGACAAGCTGGATTTCCGATGGATGTTTTATTAATTTTAATTCATATTCTCCCATGACCGAGGTCTTTCGCAGGATGCTGCTGGCCCTTGCATGGGAGTATTGCACAAATGGAGCAGAATTTCCTTCAAAGCTCAGTGCCTCTTCCCATTTGAAGACTATTTGCTTTTCTGCCTGGACTCGAATTATATTGTACCGGATTGCGCCGGTTCCAACAGCCTCTGCAATGCCTCTGCGTAATTCCTGGGCAAGTTCTGGTCTTCTTTTTTCAACTTCCTCTCTTGCTCTGCCAACAGATTCATCAATGAGGTCGTCAAGGGTTACAACACGGCCCTTGCGGGTAGACATTTTTCCCTCTGGCAGTGATACAAATGAATAAAATAATGGCTCTATCTTTTCTTTCTCATGGCCAAGAAGTCCTACAGCTAGCTGCACTACCTTTGCTTTTAATTTATGGTCTTCTCCAAGAATGTCAATAGCCAGGTCATAATTAGCCAGCTTGTCCAAATGATATGCAATATCCCTGGTAGTGTAGAGGCTGGAACCGTCGCTTCTTGTCAGGTAGAGCTTATTTTCCTGGCCTGTGATGCCAACCTTCTCCAGGTCCAGATAAAGTGCAGAATCCTCGTAATCTGTAAATTCATGGTTCTTCAGGTCTTCCACAACCGTGTCCACACTGCCATTGAATATGTACTTTGATTCCCATGCAAAGTTGTCAAAATGAATGTCCAGACGCCTGAGGGATGTTGTCATGCCACTGAGTACCTTTTTGCAATTTTCTTTCACCCTGGCTGAAATTTCCTCATCCTTTTCCTCGTACTTGGCAACAATCTGATTGATTTGCTCAAGCACATCAGGATTTTCTTCCATCTGTTTTGTGGCTTCCTGGTAATACCATACCATGGCATGGTCCATTTTCTCTGGAATTTCACCCTCCCTGGTGAGATTTTCCACGCCCCAGGTAAGTGTAACCTGCTGCTTGCCCATGTCATCAACATAGAATTCTGTGATAACATCATGGCCGCATTTTCTCAGTATCCTGGCAATGGTGTCTCCCAATATCGGGTTCCTGGCACGACCAACATGCAGCGGCCCGTTTGGATTGGCGCTGGTATGTTCCAGGTTGATTTTGACATCTGTTTGAGGCCACATTCCATATTCTTCCCTCTTGTCCATGATTGATTCAATGGTAATTTGAACCAGCATCTCCGGGTTAATGTAGAAATTGATGTATGGGCCTCTTGCCTCTATTCTTGAAAATGTCAAATCTTCGGGAATCTCCTGGCTTAATTGCTTTGCAATGTCTGCAGGTGATTTTTTCATCTCTTTGGACAGCATGAAGCATGGAAACGCATAATCTCCCATGTTCTCGGGGGGTATTTCCAGAGGAAGTTCAACATTTAAATCAAGGCTAGCCAGTGCATTATTCACCAGCTCGATTGCCCGGCTTTTGAACATCTCCAATGGATTAACAGTCATCAGCTCCCCACCTTGTACCTCAGTATAGCGGCTAGACCGTTGAAGGCCCTCATAAGCATATCCCCCTCTTCGGAGTCAGTAGAGATCATTTCCACTTTTGTGCCATAGGAATCCGCTAATTCAAATAAATCGTTCACAATATCTATCTCATTTGTGATTTTTACTTCTTCGCCACAAGCAGGACACTTCACTTCATTGGACTTTTGAGATAGTTCGCCAATTTTTCCACAGCCAGGGCATTTATATTCATAGGAGGTTTTTTCCATTGCCTCTGAAATTAACAGGGTATCCATTGCCCCAAGTTCCAGTGCGTGGCGGACCTGCATTTCACCGTAGGCGGTATTACCCCCATCGGGTTTTCTCAATTCGTCCAGAAAGCGGGTCATAAGGACTTTTTCCTTCATTAGACTGAGGTCTTGCAAGGCCGGTGCAGCATTCTGAAGCAGCTCTCTCAGGCCTGACTCATCAGTATAGCCAGCATCAAATGTGCCAACTATTATTTTCTTTAGCTCATGATGCAGATATTCCTTGTCTGCAAAGAAGTCCTTTGTTGCTCCTGGGCCTCCGATGATGACACCTTTCAAGCCTTCAATTTCCATGAACTTTTCATTGGCCAGGTCTGCCAATCTCTTGTAATATTCATGGGCCGCAATTTCAATGAGTCTTTCAAATCTCTGGGCCGATTGACCTCCCTGCCTGTGCTTTCCCATGACCCTTGATTGCATATTTTTGATAACCTCAATTCGCCTTCCATTGAGTATTCCAACAGTGGCCTCGTTCCTGTCCATTACTATGAGACCGTAAACCTCTTCCTCGGTCAACATGCTTTCAAGCTGTTCCAGATAGAAATGAGAATCACATCGATAAAGGAAAGTTTGAATTGGCTGGGGCGGTTCTATGGTGAATGAAATAGGAACTGTCTGGTCTCCACTGCCAGACCTGTGACCAACAAGGAAGATAAGACCGTTTTCTGGAATCTTTTTGTAATTTTTCAACTTGCCAGTTATGGATTCAATTGCCCACATGACATTTTTCTTTGTTGTTCGGCTCTTAATATTAGATGACTGGGCAGACTCGTTTCTTAGATAGCTGGTAACATCGGAAACACGCTTACTGGCTGGAATGTACAGGGAAATCAACTCGGTTGCCCTACCCTTGACACTTTGAATCTCCTTGAGCTGCTTCTTGAACTCGTATTTTGCCAGGTCCTGAGATTTTTCCATTTAATTTACTCCATGATATGTTGGGGCATTGAGTTGCCCTTTAAAATTACTGCTATACAATACTTGCCAGGATATCTGTTACATTTTTGTCGCAATAAAGACATCTTAGTCTGATTTCCTTGCCATTGGTCACTTGAAATTCTGTCTCTACTGGCTCGCCACGGTTGGTAATGCAATTGGGATTTGAGCATTTGGCAATGCCCTTGATGACCTTGGGGAGTGAAACATAATACTTTTCCAGAACTTCCTGGTCTTTAATTATAACAATGGAAGCATTGGGCGAGATTAGTGAAATCTTATTCACCTCTTTCTTTTTCAGCACCCTGTCTTCAATCTTGAGAATGTCCTTGAACCCCATTTTCTTGCTTTTTACATACATGGCTATACTGACTGTAGAACGTATTTCTGCATCAGGAATCTCCAATATCCTGGCAACCTTCATTGCCATTCCTGCCTCAATATGGTCTATTGCCGTGCCATTACTAATAGGTGTAATCTTGAGTTCCTTCATTGCTGGTCACCTCCAGTTACAAGGCTGATGAGCGCCATCCTGGCCGGCACTCCGTAGAATGCCTGTTTGAAGTAAGCTGCATATTCTGTATCATCCACTTCTGGTGAAATTTCCTTCACCCTGGGCAATGGATGCATGACTATCATTTTCTTTTTGGCATCTTCCAGAACTTCCGGGGTTATCTTGTAAACCTCAGCAACCTTCCGGTATTCTGCCGGGTCAGGGAATCTTTCCTTCTGAATTCGAGTAACATAAATCACATCTGCATCTGCCACAACTTCCTCAACTGAATTTACCAGCTTTGGTTTTGGCCCCATATGTCCCACTGTTTCAACCATCTCTTCTGGCATTTGAAGTGTTGGCGGCGCTACAAAAGTTAGCTCGGTATCAAACATGGCCAGTGCATAGGCCAGGGAATGAACCGTCCGTCCGTATTTCAGATCACCAACAAGTGCGACTTTCTTGCCATCAATGCTTCCTGCCTCTCTTCGAATTGTTAGAAGGTCCAGAAGAGTCTGGGTCGGATGCTGTCCTGCCCCGTCGCCGGCATTTATCACCGGAACATCAGAGAACTTTGAGGCCAATCTGGCTGCACCCTCCTGGGGATGCCTGAGAACTATAAGGTCAGAATAAGCAGCAGCCATGCGAATTGTGTCTGCCAGTGTTTCTCCTTTCTTGGCTGAAGTTCCACCAGGGTCTGCGAAACCAAGAACCCTGCCTCCAAGCCTTTGCATGGCACTCTCGAAGCTCAGCCTGGTACGTGTGCTGGGTTCAAAAAATAGAGTGGCCATAATCTTGCCATTCATCAATGTACTGGATTCTTCGCCTCTGGCTGTTGGTATAAATGTATCTGCCAAATCTAGAATATGTTCAATATCTTCCCTGGAAAAATCCCGGACCGAAACTATGTGCATTCCTTTGAAGTTCATGCTAACCGGGAAACAGCATAGGGACAATATGTTATAACATTTTTCCTCAATTACGTAGCAAAGTTTTAAATCAAGTTCACTAATTGCCAATCGGTTCAAATGAAACTCACATACGCAGAAGCGGGTGTAGATATTGATAAAAAATCTGACGCTATAGAATCTCTGGTGAAGGTTTTAGGGTTCTCAAGAAAGGGCGTTGGAAATAGGATTGACATGCACGGCGGATATGCCGGCTTTATAGAATTTGGTTCTTATGCCCTGGGCATGGCCACCGATGGTGTTGGCACAAAGCTCATGATAGCCGACGCAATGCACAAGTGGGATACCGTTGGAATAGACTGTGTGGCCATGAACGCTAATGACCTGGTATGTGTTGGTGCAGAACCACTGGCATTTGTTGATTACATCGCAATTGACAAACCCGACGTGGTTATTGCAGGTCAGATAGGCATAGGTCTCGCCAAGGGTGCAGAGCTGGCCAATGTTTCCCTGGTAGGAGGGGAGTTTGCAATATTGCCAGATATGATAACCGGTTTTGACCTGGCTGGAACCTGTCTTGGGTGGATAAAGAAGAGCAAGCTCATAACCGGGAAGAAATGCGCTCCTGGAGACATCATAATTGGTTTGAGGAGCTCGGGAATTCATTCCAATGGACTTTCACTGGCCAGGAAGGTTCTTGAGGTTAATGAGATAAAGTATGACGAGGATTTTTCAGAATTCGGAAGAAGTATTGGTTTGGAGCTTCTGGAGCCCACAAGGATATATGTCAAGGAAATACTCAATCTGGTCAAGACCTGTCAGGTTCATGGAATAGCTCATATTACTGGCTCCGGTCTCAGGAATTTTATACGGTTGCAGCCTGACGTGGAGTTCAGGATTGAAGACCCATTCGAGCCCCAACCAATTTTCAGTGTATTGCAGGATCTGGGCAATATTTCCGAGAAGGAAATGTACCAGACATTCAATATGGGAATGGGAATGGCTGTTATTGTGCCTGAGAAAAGTGCCAAGAAAGCTTTGGAACTGCTGAACAAATCAGTTGAAGCAAAGATAGTTGGCAAGGTCTACAAGGGCAAGGGCGCATGCAATTCTCACATTGGGGTTGAATATCACAGATACTGAGGATAATACCATGGCAATCTACGAGTTTGAGGGCAAGAGGCCGAAGATAGGTTCTGGATGTTATGTTTATGAAGAAGCCACAATAATCGGCGATGTGACAATTGGTGATGACTGTTATATTGGAGCCGGAGCGGTAATCCGTGGAGATTATGGAACCGTAGTCATAGGCGACAGAACAGCCATCGAAGAAAATTGCATTCTCCATGCCAGGCCAGGAGAAATCCTCAAAATAGGCAATGATGTGACCATAGGCCATGCTGCTATTCTTCACAATTGCACCCTGGACGATTTCTGTGTTATCGGAATGGGCTCAACAGTCTCTGATTATGCAAAGGTCGGCGAATGGGCAGTTGTTGGCGAAGGCGCGGTTGTCAAAAATAAATCAATAATAGAACCAGGCCAGATTGTAGTTGGAATTCCTGCCAAGCCAGTTGCCCAGGTCAATGATGAATACAAGAAGACATGGACTCATTTTAAAGGCATTTATGTGGACCTTGCTCAAACTAGGCTGAAGAATGGCCTCAAAAAAATAGGGTAATTACTTAACCCGAATTGTCTCCAAGTTCATCGGCGCCCTTGTCTCAAACCCGAACTTCTTGTAAAGCGAGCTAGCCAAATCTGAACATTTATAATCCTCACCGTGGCCGATGATTATCCTTTCCGGCTTGGGGTCCATGCCCTGAACATACCGCATCAATTGCTTGCGGTCAGAATGTCCAGAGAATCCGTCGACGGTTTCAACATTCATTCTCATGTCCATGACAACTCCGTCGCCCCGCTGATTAAGTTGAACTTCCTTCCAACCTTTCTGAATCTTCCGGCCCATGGTTCCCTCTGCCTGGTATCCCACGAAAACAATAGTTGAGTTGGGGTCATTGTGCCAGGCCTTCAGGTATTCCAGCACCGGGCCTCCGTTCATCATACCGGCTGTTGCCAGAACAATGCATGGTTCGTGGTTATCGGCGATTCTTTCACGCATTTCCATGCTGTCAACTCGATTGAATATATCTGAAAGGAATGGGTTTTCCTTCTGCTGGAATATCTGGGTACGCAGTGAACTGTTAAGGAATTCTGGATAGGCCGTATGAATTGCCGTTGCTTCCCATATCATACCGTCCAGGTATATTGGAACTTGTGGAATTTGCTCGTTTCGCATGAGGTCCTCAAGAACCAGCATAACTTCCTGAGAACGTCCAACTGCAAACACTGGCACTAAGATTCGCCCCTCCTTATCAAGGGTGCGCTTTAGCATGTCCCTTAGCTGGCTGGATGCCTCTGCTCTACTGGGCTGCATATCATGGTATCCTCCATATGTGGACTCCATGACCAGTGTTTCCACCCTTGGAAAGCGATTAACTGCTGCATTGAAGAGCCATGTCTTTTCGAATTTCATATCACCAGTCATGGCAATATTGTACAATCCATCTCCAATATGGAAATGGGAAACAGCAGAGCCAAGAATATGGCCTGCATTCTGGAATGTGAGTCTTACGTCTGGTGAAATATCAGTAGTCTCGCCGAATTTTAGTGGTACGCAATGCTTTACCATCTCTCGAACATGGCTTGATTCATATGGCCCTTTCTTGGCCTCACCGAATGTAACTTTTATGGAATCAATAAGCATCAATGACATTAAATCCCGGGTTGGAGCGGTACAGTAAACCGGCCCTTCATAGCCGTACTTGTAAAGAACTGGCAGCATTCCACAATGGTCCAGATGACCGTGTGTAATCACAACGCCATCCAGGCTGTCTAGGGGTTGTAGCTCGGGAGCGCTGAGGTATGGTGTTGCATTCTCGGCACCTGGCATGACACCGCAATCAATCATTATCTTGCTGTTTCTTGTTGTAAGAAGTGAACAGCTGCGGCCAACTTCTCTGAACCCGCCAAGTGTTGTCAGGCGAACCCAGTTCTCTCCAGTTGGAACGTCACGTATTAATCTTCTGCCAAGCTTTCTGAGGAATTCTATTCTTTCTTCACGAACATTCCGCATGAAGCTTCTTACCTCGCTGACAGTCTTTGATGCCAGTGGGGGTGCCCTTACAACCTTTGGAGCCCAGCCAATATTGGCCTTCAGCTCATTGAGAAGTGCGCCATGCTTGCCAATTACCAGGCCAGGAGTGATTGCCTCAATTGTAACCTCGCCGGTCTCATGGTCAAAGAATATGTCTGTTATTTCCGCCTCTTCCGGAATTATATTGCGGATTTCCTTTTCTGCCTTTCCAGCATCACTGAGAAGTTTCGGGTCAGGTCTTATAGCCACCCTTCTGCGGAGAGTTTGAGCAAGTTGCCTGATTATGTCAATATTGTTTGCCAGCCCCTCCATATCCTCGGTATAAATAATGATAATCGGACCTTCGAAGTCAATATCTGTTATTTTAATGTGGGGAGGGACAATCTTGCGTATTTCCTCCCTTGCCTGTTCCAGTAGTTTCTCTACACTCATGGGTTAACCACCCAAAAAACTGCATTCTGCCCCTATGCGAGTTTCATCTTTTCTATTCTTTTCTGGACATCCTTGTCATCCAGTTCCTTGAATTCTTTATTTGTGATGGAAGCAACAGCTATGCCATTTCCTGAAGCAGAATCACGCTTCATTGCGGCAGTGAGCCCGCGGATTGCCAGGTTAATACCCTCGTCCACGGTCAATCCTTCCTTGAAATGGTCCTCCAGAACACCGTACACATATGGTGAGCCAGACCCAGTTGTGGTATAGGTATCTGGTATTGACCCGCCTGCAGCGTCCAGTGAATAAACATGGTATCCATCATCATCTACTCCAGCAAGCACAAGCTGAACCCAGTATGGGAAGTATCTTCGGCCGTTAAGAATATTGGAGAGCATGGTTGCTGCTGATTTTACTGGCATCCGAATACCTCTCTTGAGCCTGTACAGTTCTGCCTCTGCCCTGACATATCTGGCAAGAATCTGGGCATCGCCCACCAATCCAGCTACTGTCAAGCCAAGATTATCGTCGATCTTGAAGAGCTTCTGCGTCTTCTTGTGTGCGATAAGCGTTCCCATTGTGGCCCTATGCTCTGTGGCAATGACCACCCCATCCTTGCAAGTAAGACCTATTGTGGTCGTACCCTTTTTCAATTCCTTTGTATATTCTGGCATTATATTTCCTCCCTCAAAATCGGGTTTAATTTGGTAAATAATCCTTTGACAAGTTTACCAAATCAGTCAATATTTGTTATATAATGGACACCACTAAAACCTAATTTGTCTATATAAGGGTTTGGTATACAATATAATAAATATGCATAGAGAGAGGAACATTTCTGCTCCTCTAACTAAATTACAAAATTTTAAGGTCCTTTCCACCCTTTTCAAAGGCAGCTAGCGCCTTGTCCAAATGTTCGCGTGTTAGACCAGCATTCATCATGGTTCTTATTCGTGCTTTGTCCCTTGCAACCATTGGGAACACGATTGGCAGTGCAAAGATACCTTCCTGGTAAAGGAAATTGCTTAGCTCTTTAGCTTTATGACTCTCGCCGCAGATGACTGGTGTAATTGGTGTCTCGCTGTTTCCAGTATCGAATCCCATGCTCTGGATTTCCTTCTTGAAATAATCTGTGTTCTTCCAGAGGTTCTGCACATGTTCTGGCTCTGTTTCCAGAACATCAATTGCAGCAATCTGGGCAGCTGCTGTTGCCGGTGGAGCTGAACCGCTGAGTAACCATGACCTTGATTTATTGTAAGCATAGTTGACTAAATCCTGGGAGCCAGCAACCAATCCGCCAACAACTCCGAATGCCTTGGAGAATGTTCCCATTTCCACATCAAGTTTGCCTTCAACACCGAAATGAGCAGCCATTCCTCGTCCGTCTGGGCCTATAACTCCCTCGCCGTGGGCATCGTCAATATAGCTCATTGCGCCGTATTCCATGCATAGTTTCACAAAGTCGCCACCCTTGGCAATGTCTCCGTCCATGCTGAAAACTCCGTCAGTAATAACCAGTATTCTGCGGTAGCCCTTTGCATCAGCATCTTGCAGTGCTTTCTCAAGCTCGCCCATATCACTGTGTGCGTAGACTGCCCGGTCGGTTTTGGTCAGACGAACTCCGTCAATAATACTGCCGTGGTTCAGTTCGTCGCTGATAATGATATCACCCTTGCCAGCAAGTTGTGGAATTAAGCCTGCATTTACTGCAAAACCAGTCTGATAAATTAGGGTTGCCTCTGTTCCTTTGAACTTGGCCAGTCTTCGCTCGGCCTCAAAATGAAGGTCCATGTTTCCTGCTATTGCACGAACAGAGCCAGACCCGGCTCCATGGGTGTCTATTGCTTTCTTTGACGCTTCCTTTATCTTTGGATGATTGCTGAGATTGAGATAGTTATTGGAGCAGAGCATGATGACCTCCTTGCCATCTACTTTGCACAC
>DAOVXH010000081.1 GCA_030636255.1 Methanomassiliicoccales archaeon | reverse complement strand
AATATTATCCAGCCATTGAAGTACGAAAGTGTCGGGAAGAGAAGGCATGCTAGATGAAATCAACTTCAGTTAATATTACGGTGCGTACGAATTTCAGCCAGTATTTTAGAGATTTGAATATCAGTAATGAGTTTCAGAAAGATGTATTAATATCCAATATTGTCAATTTCAGGATTGAAGTAAAAAAGTGTCGGGGCAGAAATATCGAGGAGGCAGATTAAGGGTGTCTCGACATGCCCGTACTTCACCTGCCTCTTCGGTTCTGAAACTCTGCAATGACACCAGTGAATTTTTCACTGATGCAGAGCTCCAGGCATTCAGGTCCAAGATTCTGGACAACCCGGATATTTCGGACGATACCAAGTCTAAAATAATAGACATGGCCACCATAATACTGATGCAGTACGAGCAGTACAGGTTCGCAGCCTCCAATCTCCAGAAGAAGCTGGACTCTGTCGGTGTGGAGCTGGAGTGAGGTATTTCTTGAAAATTATCGAGGTCGAATTAGGTTAATTCCTAGGATAGAACCTGAGTGACCTATTCCAGTGGGGCGCTTAACTACCAATCAATAAACCAAATGGTATCTGCTGGAACATGAACCCAATATCCCTCACCTGGCTTCATAATATGGGTTGGCCCAACTTCACTTATTAGATATGGGTTCATTGCATCGATAATTTCCACTCTATCTGCTCCTGTTCCCCATAGTGCATTACTAACCGTCTTGTTTGTCTCTGTTGGATAACCAACCAAGTTCCAGCCAGCGTACAATGCAATGGTTGATGATGTAGGTATTAGTCCTTTTACGGTAAATGTTACATTGGGTTCTATGAGATATATCCATAATCCCATGGTGTGATCGATGCCCATCAGGTCATTGGTTGATGCACCTGGGCGGTGGGTTTTCCATGGATTAATTTTGTCAGTGGGGTCGTACCATTTCATCATCCTCCATTTGCCAGAAATACTCTGCAATCCCCAGTCTATTGATTCATTAGGTTGAATTAGCCGTAAAGATATTAGATTCCAGCCTTCATGAAGTTGCATTTCGAAAGAGTGAAGGATAGTGAATTGCCAGGTAAAGTCCAATAAATTTCCATTATTGTCTTCTGCTTTTATTTGACAAGTAACCATCTCACCAGGCATAAATCCGCTTTCATGCCAATAAGACACTTTATAGCCATTGGGAATTGAATCCAAGTCATGAAACACCCTAAATCCATTTATATAATATTTTATTGAACTGGTATTAATACCAAAAGTGTCAGTAATATTGACACTAATTCTGGGGGTTAATATTCTAGAATAACCATCGATGGCAGGTGATTCATTGAAATGATCTGGGGGAATGACATCGGTTGCAATATATGCTGATATGGACGATGGTGTTGAAATGTGGTCATATCCCAAGCTGAATACTGGCGGAATAGGCGAGGCCCAGTTTACCTGTACATTATCGAACATTCCCGTGCCAATAGAGATTCCCCCTCCTGGTGTTATGGCTACTGGAGCGATTTTTAAATAGTATGTAGAAGTAGAATCAACTATGTTGCTGACATCAATAGGCCCAACTGATGCCCAAAATGACTCACTTGCCACAGATTGTGACCAAATTGCATTGTTTCGATTTGGATTGCCAGGAACAGAGTCGATAAATACATAGAATGTAAAGCTCATACGATATAAATCAGTACATCTCCAATCGAATTCAAGGGTTGCTGAAGTAGGTATTGATGTTGGCGTAAAAGCTTGCTCCCAATACCCTGCGTGATCGAACTGAACAGCAAGCCAGTCATTGCGAGAGTATGACACACCTATTGCACCATTAGGGTTGCCCCCTGTTGATTGCCAAAACTCATAATTGACATCAATCCAATCGTAATATGTCCAGCCATCACTATCAATGTCAAAATCAGGGTTTACGGTCTGGCCAGAGTCTGTGCCTCCAGATGTGGCATCGAGCCAGAATTCGACACATATCCTGTCGTCAGCAGGTATTATCGTTCCTACTTGTACATCATGTGTCCATGTAAAATTGTGGTATATATTGTGCCCTGCTATGCTTTCTGTACTAGGAGCTGAGAATAACCAACCATTTACTAGGCTGTACACCTCTGCGCGAAGTGTGCCATTGCCTGTGGTTCCTGAAATCTTACCGTAAATATTGAACACCCATGAACCTGATAAATCTCTTGTTTCAGAAAGGACATCTGTTATCCAATCATCACCTAGTTTATATGAACCTCCTTCAGCAGGTATTTCCGGCGAACTGGCTTCTTGAATGCTGGCCTCGAAGGGTTCAATGCTCAGATTTTTATAGCCTGCAATTGTCGAGTTCTGCACTTGTAAATAAAGTTGAGTTGGCGTCCCTTCAGTAGGCAATTGTACACTAGCTTGTGTAATGCTGTCGTGAATCTCTGTAACCTGCCTCACAACATCATTCTCATTATCTATATTCTCTTCTTTGAAATCTGATTCACCACCATTTATTATTACTGAATTCATTGAAAAAATCAAGAATATTCCAATAGCCAATACTAGAATTTTAGACAAGTTCTACCCACCATTTCTGTTATTCATCATACCTTTCTCTTCCTATTGATATCTATGTGACTATTGACTTAAATAATTTTGGCTATGCTGCATTCTCTGCTGTCACAACTCTTATAAACAAGCCCTCCAATCCTTTCTCATGCTTGATTGGCTGACTGCCCTTTTCATTGGAATGGTTCAAGGCTTGCTGGAATGGCTTCCTGTATCAAGTTCAGGCCAGACAACCCTGGTTATGGTAGATTTAATGGGCATAAGACCGGAACTGGCAATTTCCTTCGGACTTGCAGTGCATATCGGTACCGCAGCAGCAGTATTTGCCAGGTATCCAAAGCCTCTTGTTAAGGTCCTGGACGTGAGAACCTTCACCAGCCAGAAGAAATTCTATTGGCTAACAACCATAATCTCATTGATATGTGCCCTGCCGATTCTTTTCCTGTTGGAGGCAACATTTGATAGCCAGCTCTGGACCGGAGTGACCATCACGCTGTTCATTGGTGTCGCATTGATACTCACCGGTATCATGCTTGGGAAGAGGCCGAGAAATGCCTTTAAAGCCATTTCCGAAGGTAACCTGGCAGATTATGCCCTGGTGGGCATTGCCCAGGCATTTGCTGTGCTTCCGGGTGTTTCCAGGTCAGGAATGACAATCACCACACTTCTCATGCGTAAATTCAAGGAAACAGAGGCACTTGTATTTTCATTCCTGCTTTCAGTTCCAGTGTCAATAGCCTCATTTGTTTATTTTGTGGTGTTTGGTGAAGTGAGCCAGGTAGGCCTGTGCTACCTTGCTATTGCTGCAATTTCATCATTCGTTTTTGGATATCTATCAATGGCATTTTTGGTAAAAATTGCAAGAAACGTTAACTTCTCAAAATTTTGCATTTTGTTCGGAAGTCTGGCAATGTTCTTAGCTCTACTTTTCTGGCTTCTGGGCTAAAATTTCTCCCCTTCTGCCTTGCTGGCCTTACCACTTTTCTTGCTAAAAAAGAACATCATATTGTCATACCCATCTTTCCAGGTATTGAGTTTTACTTCACCAACCCGGGGAGTATATCTGATTGGGACTTCCTTGAACTTGCAGTGTTTGGCAGCCTCTATCTTGATTTCCTCGGAAAGTGCCATCTGGTCGCTGGTGAGATTGAGCTTTGGTAAAATATTACGGCGGAAAACCCACATGCCAGTCTGGGAATCTGCAACCTTCATTCTGAAGAGAACGTTCATTGCAACCTTCAGCATCCAGTTACCCAGCCTGTGTTTGAAGTTCATAACATCCTTCTCCAGGGTTGAAAGCCTGTCCCCGGAAATGAAATCTATTTTCTCGGCCTCAAGCATCTTCACGAACTTTGGGATGTCAGCAGCCGGGTAGGTACAGTCAGCATCCAGTGTGGCTATAAATTGGCCTTTAGCCTCTTTGAAGCCGGTCTTGTAAGCACGACCATAACCACGTCTGGGCTCGTCAATTACTCTTGCGCCCTTGCTGGATGCGATTTCCCGGGTCTTATCTTTAGAATTAGTGTCAACTATCATGACCTCATATGCTATATCTTTCAATGCGGCATTGACCTCGTCCATGACCTGGCCTATGGCCTCTTCCTCGTTCATGGTAGGTATCACAACAGTAACCTTCGGTTCCCCTGTCATTAGCCAATGGATTGAAGGCGAGTATTAAAATATTGCCTTAGTCCAGTTCCAGGCTGTAATTCACGCTTTCCTTGTGGATATCATATCCCAGAGATGTATACAGGTCAAGAGCCTTTGAATTTTCAGCGTCCATGCCCAGATAAATAGTGTCCATGCCCTGGTCATAAATCCATCGCATGCCATTGGACAATAATGCGCGGCCGATTCCGCTCTTTCTGTGCTCTGGATTAACACCAAGAATATTTGCCCAGCCGTTCTTCGTGTTATTTTCTTTATTGTATACCAAGCTCTCCTCGCACATCAGGATACCGACAATTTCCTGGCCATTCTTTGCAAAAGTCAGTCTGGTATTCTCCTTGTCCAGGCCCCTCCACTTGATAAAATCCTTCAGCAGTATAATTGAAAAATCATAATGGTCAAAA
The DNA here is from genome assembly GCA_030636255.1 of Methanomassiliicoccales archaeon. Classification (GTDB taxonomy): domain Archaea; phylum Thermoplasmatota; class Thermoplasmata; order SG8-5; family SG8-5; genus JAGLQM01. The sequence goes on along the minus strand of DAOVXH010000081.1, from coordinate 3,065 downwards.
AATGAGGAATTAAAATTATCCACAAAGAGTGAAACATCCTCATCATTTACTTCCTTGAAATTCTGATGTTCAAATATGGTTCCTTCTGGTGGTGGAATGGCCTCTGGTGCCTTATCATGCTTCCAGACCATGGTATAGCTGTGCCTGACATCCTTGAAGCCGTACTCAAGACCAATCTCATGTCTCCATCCTTCAAGTCCATAGCATCCGCGCTTGGCAGTGCAAATCTTTCTGGACCGGATATACTCCAGCCCGAACTCCATGAAATGCTGTTCAATGCCAATGTTTCTCTTTTCTGGAACTATTGCTATGGAAATCCAGGCATCGTTCTTGCCTGCGATAATTCGATGTTCATGAATGTGAGAGCCACCATAGCCGACAATTTTGCCATCTACTATAGCCAGCAGGAAGCCTTTTGCATCATAATCATCCTCTTTAAATGTAAATGCCAATGTCTCTTCAACAGTGTTATCCTGGTGAAGAGGAATTTCTCTGTTATTACGATTAGAAACATCAGTTATTGCTTCAACATCTTCAATTGTTGGATGCCTGTACTCAACATTGGTCATACCATTGGCTAAAAAGATGTTCAACATAAAGGTTTCTAATGCTTCAGTAATTCTGGAAGTTAAAGGACAAAAACAGCCGCAGCCACAACAGTGGTCCACCATCCATCTTTGTCGCAGACCGCGGATTGAGAATAATGCTTGGTCTGAACTATGCGACCGTCCACCTTGAAGATGTCCTTTTTCTCATCATAGCTGGCATCAATATCAAATGGAATTCCGTATGTGGAAGCTAACATTTCCGCAGCAAGGTCCTCGGCATACTCTCCTGATACCTTTTCCTTCTCTCCAAATGCATGATGTTCACTGAGATAGCCATAATGATTTCTGTCATTTGGAATTGCAACGCCAATTGCCGCGCTCATTAATCGATTTGGTTCTTTTGACTCATTCTCTGCCAGTACAACAAAAACAATCTGGCCTGGATGAAGCTGCTCAAGCCCTTTTTTCTTGCTCACAACCTTGCAGTGAGGCGGCAAAATAGATGATACCCGCACAAGATTATATCTCTCAATGCCAGCATTTCTCAGAGCAAGCTCGAAACTGCCGAGCTTTTCCTTGTGCCTTCCTGTGCCTGTTGTGAAAAACACCTGTTTTGGAAGGAGTGGGTTTTCTGTCATTACTGGGGTGATTTTTTATTTGGTATAAAAAGGTATTCCGCCGTAATCTCTTTGCTTGTAATCAGTAAATTACGAGATTACGGAATTTTTTGATTGTGGTTGCTTTTAGGTTGCTCAATCATGACGAACCCTTCATCAATCTGAGAATTTGATATGGTTTCATCGATTGCCGGGAATATGCTGCGAGCAGTATGGCCCCTAGATTTAGCAGTAAAGTGGCCTCGGGCCATGGTCGAATACTTTGGGAGGAGAATGCTGGAGGCGTATTCAACGAGTTTGATCCAGACAGGACATGATTGGCCGCGTATTTTTCTTTGATTTAAACGAGAAAAAGACTCACTACGTTCGCTATTTTCTCGGCCCGTAGGAATGCCAACGCATTCCTACTTGCGTCATTTTCCAATATTATATAAAAAATGAAAATGACGCGGAGAGGGGGATTCGAACCCCCGAGCTGTTACCAGCACAGGATTAGCAATCCTGCGCCCTACCAGGCTGAGCTATCTCCGCGAGGAGCTTGCGAGCGGAGATATTAACAGCCTGGTTCCACCGAAGCCAACTTGTTTGGCTGAGGCACATATGAGCCGGAACGGTTCATATTGTGGGCTGAGCTATCTCACGTTCTGTTTTACTGGCGATATAATCGTACTACATAAGTTTTTGTGGATTTTGTCAATACCGGCAATCCAGCCCATGAATCTTCAAGCCAGGCTTCCATTTTTCTTCCTTGTCTGAAAAATCAATAAACATTTCCACATGCCCAAGGTTGACAAATCCTGCCCTATGGAATAGTTCCATTGCCTGGGCATTTCTGGCAACTGGCTTTATTGAAAGAAATCTCATTTTTCTTTCCTTTGCAACCTCTTTCATATGTTCTAAAAGAGCAATGCCAATACCCTGATTTCTGTAATCTGGATGAACCACAATTGGCTCAATAACCAGGCCGCCCTCATTGTTCTCTTCAAGGCCAATCATTCCTGCAATTGTGCCGTCAAATTCCGCAAGCCAGATGTTTTCTGCACCTACCTTTTCCAGATGTTCGTCAAAGTATTTTCCTGGCCCTTCGCCGCCAATGCTCTGGTCATCATACATGTCTCTGTGCCGCTGGGTCAGCACAACCCAGAGACTTCTGCATACCTCTAAATCTGAATCCTTGTAATTACGAATTTCAATTGTCATAATAATTCTTCCAGTAATTCTCTAACCAGTTTCTCAATCTCATCCCTAATATCCCGGTACTTCCCCAGTCCCTGGCCCCAGGGGTCTTCCAGTCCCCAATCCACAAATTTCTCAAGCAATGGAGCAGGACAGGATTCCTCCACTCCGCAGCCCATGGAAATGCATATGCCGGCCTTTTCAACCATTTCTGCAGTGAGCAGCTTCGGATGCTGGCCGGAAATAACTATTCCTTTTTCCAGCATAACCTCAATGGCCTTTGGAGCCACTTTATCCCCTGGTTCAGTTCCGGCACTGAAAACCTCTACAAGGCCCTTTCTATAATGCCTGGCAAAACCTTCTGCCATCTGGCTCCGGCAGGAATTTCCAACGCACAGGAATAGGATTGTTTTCATCCTGCTGATATCAAAACACTGACTATTATTATTTTTCCAAGACCTGCTTTTCCACCAGATCCGTCAATTCCTCCAGGGTCTCAATGTGGTATATTTCCTTGGCCAGGCATTTGATTCCTGCAGCCCTGAAATACCAGTGCACATGCTTTCTCATTCGCCTGATTCCTGCCTGGCCTCCGAAAAGTTCCTGCTCAAGTTTTGCATGGTCGATTATTGTACTGGCCAGGGTCTCAAGTGGCATGCGTTCATATTCTCCATTTTTTAGCAGGGAAAAAGAAGTTCCAGGAAGGTCTGGCCGTCCCCGGGTT
>DAOVXH010000185.1 GCA_030636255.1 Methanomassiliicoccales archaeon | reverse complement strand
GGCCCAGTTCGATATAATGCTTGCTAACTCTCCAAAAAAGATATTCAGCATTGGCCCAGATGTATGGAAACATAATTATGATGTAGGTTATCTTGAAGTAGAATATAATGGGCCTTCTGGCTCATATTTCCGTGTATTTGATTTTGATGCACCTGAAATATTTTTCGTTTACCTCATTGGATATTATGCAGAGGCTTTAGAGACCGTTGGGGGCTACAAACCGTTAATAACCCACAAGAAAGCTGAAAAAGACGGTAAAAAATGCATAGAATATCTTGTCAAATGGAGATAATTTTTTTTCAAGGCATAACAAATTTTATCAACCGTTCTCACAATCCCGAGTTGATACTATGAAAGTCCTTATGGTAGGCGGAGGCGCCAGAGAACACTGCATTGCCAGCAAGCTGGTGGAGGATGGTGCAGAATTATATACTGTAATGAATAATAAAAATCCCGGACTGGCCAAGCTTTCAACCGAGTTTTTACTGGCCTCGGACACCGATGTTCCAAAGATAACAGGTTGGGCACTGGAAAAGGGCATTCAGATGGCTGTTATTGGCCCTGAAGCGCCCCTGGAAAAGGGAATAGTGGATGAGCTTACTGAAGCAGGAATTCCATCCATTGGCCCTACAAAATCAGGAGCAAGGCTGGAGACCAGCAAGTCATTTACCAGGGATTTGCTGGAAAAATACAATATTCCTGGCAATCCAAAATTTAAGGTCTTTAAAGATTCTGAAGGCATCAGAGAATATCTTGAGGGACTTGGAGAATTTGTAATCAAGGATGAAGGTCTATGCGGCGGCAAAGGCGTCAAGCTTTCCGGCGAACATCTGGCCAGCGTGGAGGAAGGGTATGAATATGCTGTTTCATGTATTCACAAGAGCGGCGCAGTAGTTGTTGAGGAAAAGTTTGTTGGTGAAGAATTCAGCCTCCAATGCCTCACAGATGGAGAAACAGTAATTGGCTCACCGCTGGCCCAGGACCATAAGCGGCTTCTGGAAGGGGATAAAGGCCCCAACACAGGCGGAATGGGCTCTTATTCTGATTCCAATCATTTACTCCCATTTCTGAAGCAGGAGGATTATGATGTGGCCCTGGACATTACAAAACATGTATGCCAGGCACTGAAACAGGAATGCGGAATCCCTTACAAGGGAGTCATGTACGGCGGTTTTATTGCAACCAAGAACGGCGTAAAATTAGTGGAATACAATGCCAGGTACGGCGACCCTGAGATCATGAACATCCTGCCATTACTGGAAACCAGTCTTCTGGACATGTTCAAGGCTATTATTGATGGCAATCTTTCAGAATCCATGGCTAAATTTTCAAACAAGGCAACAGTTTGCAAGTATGTTGTTCCTGTAGGTTATGGAGTAAAATCCGAGGCTGGCTATCCCCTGGAAGTTAATGAGGAGGCCATTGAAGCTGCCGGAGCCAAGATCTATTACGCGGCAGTGGATTTGCGGGATGATGGATTATACACTGGTACATCACGTTCTCTGGGAATAATCGGCATTGGTGACACACTATCAGAGGCCGAACAAAAGGCAGAAAAAGGTCTTGAGCATGTGAAGGGGCATATTTTCATGCGCCATGATATTGGGACGCCTGAAGCTATAGAAAGAAAAATTGAAAGATTAAAGGGAATCAGGGGATAAATACCCCTGATTATTTCTTACTGGCTATTCTTGTTTAACCGACATATCTCAATGCCTCTGCAGGAGCGATTTTTGCAGCATTCCTTGCTGGTATAATTGTGCACAGGATTGTTGCGCCATAGGCGATTGCCGTGACCATTATTATCTTGGTCCAGGGTATTACAAATACTATATTGTCGCCCATGTCACTTACCATGACAATGAATATCTCATGTGACACAAGTATTCCTGTAACCACACCTATTACCACGCCCATGGTGGCCACAAATAGAATTTCTATGAGGAATGCATTTCTAACATTGGCCCGGGTGAAGCCCAGGGACCGCAGTATACCAATCTCTGGAGTACGTTCAACCACAGAACGGATGGTGATAATACCAAGGCCAGCAACTCCTACAATCAGTCCCATATACAGGTATATCTCAAACAGCACGAACATGGAATTAAGCATCTCCATTGTGTCTTCTGCCATCTCTCTGATGATTATGGAGTTCATGCCTATTACCGCGAAGTCCTTTTCAAGGTCCATGGCAACGTCTTCCATGTCATATCCCTCTTCCACCTCTATCAGGAACATTGAATTGACCATTCCTACCATATTGAAGTCTGAGTTGATATTTTCCCTGGACATTATTGCGCCGGTGAGGATGTTCTGGTCCACTATGCCCACCACATGATACTCGTCTGTAATATTGCCAGTAAATGTTTCGAAGGTTACATGATCTCCTGCTGAAATGCCTGCCATCATTGCTCCCATGCTGCTGAATATGACATTTCTGGAACCTGACACGGTCACCGAATCCCAGATATCATCTTCGTCATCGAACTCCTCCATCATCTGAGTGAATTCGAAGGAACGTTCATCATGGAAATCCTGGTCTATGCCGTATACCATTGTTCCGCTCATGAAAGAGAAACCAAATATGGGCGGCCCCCCGTTACTATCATCATCTTCCGCATCCAAATTATCTACATTTATGCTAATGGTAGCCGCAATCTGGGTGATGGTGGTATAATCCAGAGCATCAGAGGTCACATCAATGGTTACGTTCTCCATTGGGGAGTATGAAACATTGTAGATGTCCATGACAGGAACCTGGGCCTGTGCGAAGATATCATAGCCGCCGCCTTGCTTGAGAGTCTCTTCATCTAGGTCCATGACAAATATATTGGAGAACACAGACAGCATAACTATCATGTAAACCACAAGGGCAAACATGGCCACACTCATTCCTGTGCGGAACTTCTTGGTGAGTGGGTAGGAAACAGCAGTCATAACAGTTGGCCTGAATTTTTTAAAGCCTCCAACAGTATTAACGATGAGCATGATTATTGGCCTGGAATTATACATGATAAGCAGCACCATGCTAAGCACTATGAGGATACCTGACATTATGAACGGCAGTTCCATATCGCCCATGCCAGCATCTCCGAAATATGTTCGAATTGAATAGTATGTGTACAGGAATACGCCCAGGCTTGCCGATGATATTGTTATTCTATCGCCAGCCCAGCGCCAGAGTGTCAGGGCAATTCC
>DAOVXH010000172.1 GCA_030636255.1 Methanomassiliicoccales archaeon | reverse complement strand
TGTCGGGGCTGGCTGGTATTGGAGCGGGCCAGGATGATGAATTAATTTTGAGAATAGCAATGCAGGATGATATCAAGACCACAAACCCCCTGACAGCCGGAGATGTTTGGACCTGGAATGTTATTGGGTATCTTTACGATGGGCCTATTAATATAAATCCAGAAACTGATGAAATTATCCCGTACATTGCTGTTGGCTCTGCCACTACCCATGTTTTGATAGATGAAGGGGAAATAAATTGGAATGATTGTGATATTGGAGAGTTTGATTATACACCGGCCAGCACCTGGAATTCCACAAATAGTGAAGCTATAATATTCTATGATTTTGAGAATGTTTTCTGGCATGACGGGCAGCAGATGGACATACGGGATGTGATGTTCTCCATGCATGCAACTGCCCAGAATCCAGAATGGTCCAGCGCCATGAACTGCCTGAAAGACAATGGTGGAAAACCTGGCACAAATTATTCCACAACTAGCTGGTTAAATGTCTTCAAAGTCTGGGAATCACCAAATCATTTTCAAGCTGCCTTGAAATTTGTTCTCACAGAGTCATATGCTGATTTTTTCAGGGATACATTATCCACATTTCTGCTGCCGGAGCATGTCTGGGCCTACGAAGTATCTGGCCAGAACATTGACAGTGCAAAGATATGGTGTGACGTGGGTTATGACATAGATGCATTGGATTCATGGAAGATTGACATTGCCCAGGCCTATGATAATTCTCAACCTGTCGGAAACGGGCCATTTAAATGGGATTACTGGGAGAAGGGCCAGCTATCCAAAATCATAACCTGGAGAGACCATTTTTACAAATATGGATACAAGTATCAGGATTTTTGCAGAGATGAGAATGGGGAAAGCCTGGCTGGACAGCCGAACATTGATGCTATGATTTACAAAATATACAAGACTGCTGAAGCTGCTGTACTAGCATTACGAAACGATGATATTGACTATATTGCCTGGTCTGTTCCACCGACATTTGTTCAGGAGCTGGCCAATGAGCCTGGAGTGGCATTGCAGCAAAGCCTGGAGCAGGGATTTTTCTACCTCGGATACAATATGAGAAGGCAATCATTCGGCTATGACGAGACAAAAGAATTTCCCTATGAGCCAGAAGATGATATTGGCAAGCCATTGAGAAAGGCAATCGCCCATTGCATTGACAAGAACCGGATTGTTCAGAGATTGCTTCTCAATTTCGGAATTGGGGGTGAAGGGCCAGTGAGTTCCATAAGCCCCTGGTTCAATGAATCAATTCCAAGATACTCATTTGACCCTGATGAGGCAATAAATATCCTTAAAAATGCAGGATATATTCTAGATAATCCAGGTATGCCCCCGGGGCCTAATAATTACTGGAACAATCCTGACGACAGTCCAATTGGCAGTGGGCCTGGCGGATTGATTGAAATATTAACACAGGAAGCTAATTATGACCCCATATTTTCTCCATCCAGAGCTTCTTTGATGATTTCTCAACAGCTTCAGGACATTGGAATAAATGCAGATTGTGTGGCAATGGACTTTGGTTCCATTGTTGACCGAATTGACAAGAGAGATTTTGACATGTATATTCTTGGTTGGCGCATTGGTTCAGACCCTAATGATTTTCTGCATGCTTTCTTCCATTCCAGCCAGGCAGAGGCTGGGCAAAATTATCCTGGTTATCAGAATGAGTCCTTTGATAAAATCATAGAATTGGCCAGAAGCACCGAGGACGAGGAAATAAGAAAAAAGGCAGTAATGGATGCCCAGGCCAGCATTGTCTATGACCTGCCATATGATGTGCTGTATTTCAGGACTAATATCGAGGCATACCGTTCTGACAGGTTTACAGGCTGGCAGGTTGGAGATACTGGTTCAATATTCAACTGGGGCTCCATAATGAATATACGGGCCCCCAGTCCCTATAAGGTCAGTGCCAGATTTGTGTCTCCGCCATCGACCATTGTTTCTAATTCCACATGCCAGATTACTGTTTTTGCCCAGGACCAGGACGGGGAGCCACTCAGCGGGGCACATATTATATTGAGTGCCAGCATGGGAAAGTTTGCCAATGTTCATGCAAATACAACCACTGGTGGGAAGATTACATTCACCTATACTGCACCCTATGTTGACCCAAATGACCCGGACGCTGCAGGCAATGGAAGCAAGGTGCTTATTCAGATTAAAAGCGCAACATATAACGATGGTGATGTGGAATATGACCAGGCACCCAGCAGGCTGACAATGATTACAGTGTACCCGGAGGATGTGCCATTCCTGTCTGTGAAAGTATATGCAGACCCGGACATAATTGAGCCGGACATAAATTCAGATGGGGTTCCTGGCTTCACATATATCAAGGTTGAAGTTACCGACGAAAATGGCTCTCCGGCAGAGGGCGCAATGGTGGCTGTCGTAGTCTCCCCTGCAATCCCGACCATTTCTCCAAATGAAGATATTACTGATGCAGATGGAAAGACGACCTTCACACTCACAGCAACAGACGAACCAAATAATGATGATTCGATTGTAGAATACCAGATTACGGCCTATGCGGAACCCAGTGACCCAGACATCAAGCCAGGAGACAATACCATAACAGTTTCAATAGTGGATAGTGGGTATGTTCCGCCGCCACCTCCGCCGCCACGTCCTCCAAGAATAATTCAATGGAATGGAATTATTATGATTGGCTGCGGCATTATGCTTGCTGTGACTGTTATTGTGGCCTTCGAGGGAAATCAGGGGCAGAAAGACAAAAACAAAAAATACTGAATCATAATTTGATTATTTCATGAGAACCATCATCCTCAACCATAACCACGCTTGGCTTTGTGTCCTTGTAATGGTCTGCGCTTGTGAATATTGATATTAATCGATTATTGAAAAAATACCGATACCCGGGTTTTTGCACATTGTGGCCTCTGATGAATAAATCCAGATTGTTTAAATCCATGAACTCGTCAAACACGTCCTGTCCGAAGTAATAGAATATTCCACGCTTGCCATTCATTTCAAATCCTTTCTGGGGCTCAATTGCAGGGTCATTCCACAGCAGGTCCAGATACTCATCCCGGAAGTTCCTGTCCTGATGCTCCAGAGCTTCAATATCTGCCAGGGTTTTCAGATGCTTGGATATGCCACCGTGGACTCCGTATATTTTCTGGTTTTGCAAGGCAGCAATTGGCAATTGGGTGAACACTCCATTGTAGAGCCAGTAAACTGTTTCTGGATATTTTTCAACCACCGAGTCCATAAAACCCCATTTTGTGTTTATTCCCTGGAATTCATGGTTTCCTCTGGTGCAGAATATTCTGTCTGGTTCCAGGTACATTCTGGCAAGTAATAGATTGACACACTCAATATTATGAGTTCCGCGGTCAATAATATCCCCAAGGAAAACGATTTTGGCATTATTCTTGTCTGCAATTTTGAATGCTGCCAGCATGCTATTAATATCTCCATGAATGTCCCCAACAAAGACTGCCTTGCCCTGAAACCTGGCAATATTTGGCTTACCTGATAGGAATGAAGTAATTTCATGAAGGAACTTTGTTATCTCCTGGGAGCCCAGCCAGTCTGTTTCCAACGGATTTTCAATAATACGCTGGCTTATTTCGGAAATATCCATTGCCTGGTTATCTGCAAATAACATTTAAGGATTTTCACGAGAGATTCTGCCATGCACCGTGCATATTGTGCATAGAAAATCAAAGTCAATCAGACTTTGATAAAATAGGTGTATGGCCTATACAGGTAAATATACAGACCTAAAGGGTCTGGTAATTTACATTGAATATTTATTT
>DAOVXH010000190.1 GCA_030636255.1 Methanomassiliicoccales archaeon | reverse complement strand
GTCATGACAGCAACAATCTGGCCCTTGCCGAAATTGCCTTCTATCTTTGTAATGCCTGGTACTGCCAGGTCTGCACCGTGGCAGACTGCGTCAACCGCCGAGTCCTTGATATACACCTTAGGCAAATGGTCTAGCATTCTCTCGTATGGCAGAATTACCTCTCTCAGAGGGGCTTCATTACCATCTTCCTCCAATGCTACAAATGCGTCCTTCAATTCCTGCATTTTTACAAGGTGCTTTTCTTCAAATGTTGCTGTTCTGGTCCTGCGGAGTTCAAGCATGTGCCCTCCAACGGAAAGTGCATCTCCCATGTCCACGCATAGTGTTCTGATATATGTTCCAGACTCGCAAACTGCCCTGAATAAAACACTAAGTCCTTTGGCTTCCAATAATTCCATTTCATGAATAGTTCTGATGCGGCGTTCCCGCTTTACAGCAGACCTGACTGGCGGTGTTTGATAAATTGCAGTGGTGAATTCCTCCATAACTTTTTCAATGGACTTTCTGTCTGCTGGTCCGTGCAATTTCATTATTACAACATATTCCTTGGTGTCCAGCAGTAGAACCTGAAGCGCTTTTAATGCATCATCGAATGCTATTGGCAAAATCCCTGAGACATTGGGGTCCAGTGTTCCGCCGTGGCCTGCCTTTTCTGCTCCGGCCATATTTCGCACCCATGCAGATATCTGATGACTGGTAGGGCCTCTGGGCTTGTCTATTATGACTATGCCCTTTCGCAAATAATCCTTAATTTCCCTGTCTTGGGGAACTACACCGTGCTGGCTGCTTTCAGTCATTCCAAACACCCCATTTTTCTGTAATATTAGCAACGATTTCCTCAGGTGTGGCATCGTCCGAGTGCACCACCAGGTTATAAACTGCCAGTGATTCTCGGTCTATATCGTAAATGTCATGGTATCTCTTCCACTCGCAGTCTGCCCGGGTTTCAATCTCCTTGCGGACCTGCTCCACATCTTTGTCCTCCCGGCCAGCAATTCTTTCTGCCCGGATGTGGATATGAGCATCTACCAATATTTTGAAAGCTTTTATGCCATTCAAATGAAGCATGTGGCCGGCCAATCTTCCTTCCAGCACAAGTGACTTATTTCCCCTGGCTAATGCAATAATCCGTTTGTCCAGTTCCTTGTCAATCTCATGGTCATCAATAGCCATTTCACCGAACTTGGCAAGGCTGACATTCTGCTCTTCTGCCATCTGCCGAAATACCATGCCAGTGGATATGAATTCATAATCAAGTTTCTTAGCTAGTAATTTTCCAACGGTTGTTTTTCCGCTTCCTGGTGGACCGCTGATACTGATTGTCATAATCAATCTCCAACATTGGTTGGCATGATGATTTCTAAATCATGGTCAGGCTCTTCTTCCTCTATTTCCAAATCATCATCTTCTTCGTCATCTATGACTTCCAGCTCTTCGTCGTCTTCCTCAACTGCTTCTTCGTCTTCTCCGTCGCTGATGTCCAGATATTCGGCATCCTCTGCTCCCTCAAGGTCCTCTGCGTCCCAGCCCTCATCCTCTTCTTCCTCAGGCTCTGGCTTTTTCATCAATGCCTCTGGGTCTTTGAGCATCTTTGAGAAACTGTACCATTTCAGCACCCTGGAAACAATCTGACTGAAAGACATTGAAACAAGCATGTAAAGCATCATCCAGTTGGAGAACATGCAACAGGCACTTCCTTCCCATGCCTGGGCAACCATGTCAACATTATGTGACCATGGAACTGAAAATACTGCACCTGGTATGCCCTCAATAAAAGTGCCTATAAATGCGAAGGTAGCAACCAAAAATATCATGGTGAACATCATTGGCTTCATCTGGTCCATTGTGGACGCCATCTGGTCCATGGACATTGACATTTGCTGCTCCTGGAGGCGCTTGACCTTTGCCTCGTTCTGGGCCATCCTGGCCTCCTTGAGAATTTTATTGAAATCTTTCATCTTTGCCTGCTTCTCTGCGGACTCTGTCCAGTCAATGAAATAATCTCTTACTGCACTGGAGAAAGACACCAGGCAAAAACCTGCAAGCATCACCGTGATTATAGGGAACTCACCATTGAATCCAATAATAGGTTCAAGAACAATGCCAGCAATTCCTCCTATGGCATTTCTCATGCCAGTATCGAACATGACAAACATGACTGCGAACATCATTATCATCATTAGCATTTGATTGGTTGAACCGCCTTGTTTCTGTGGGGGACTTGGGTCTGGCATATTGTTCTCCTGTTTGGCTACAATACTATTCACTATAATAAATTTAAGATGGATTATTAGTCCCGGGATTTGTCCCTCAAAATGTCCATTGACTTTCGTGACAGAATGTTCAGCATTGCCTCAACATCCCCCTGGCCAGAGAATCCTGCGGCACCGTCATGGCCTCCGCCCTCCCCGCCAATCTCAATGGACATGGAGTTCATCATGTCTCCCAGATGTATGCCTGCTTTTACAGCAGTTTTTGTTGCCCTGCCAGTCACCCGGAAGTCATGATCCTTCTGGGAGCCAACAATGGCCACGTCTGCGCCAATGTTCAGCAATGCATGGCAAACTGCAGCCTCGAATGCTCCAACTTCGGAAACGGCAATTAGCCAGCTGCCTATTCTTTCGAACTTTAATCGCTGGGCACCTTTCATTCTGGATATCCGGCGGCTCATGTCCTGGTCATCTGCACTGTCAAATACCTGAACAAGGTCGTCCATGCACAAATTAGATGCTAAAAGTATCTCCGAGGCAGCTGCCAGTGTTCTGTGTGTGCCCCTCCTCAAATGACCGGTATCTGCAAGAATTCCTGCCATCAATGCCATGCCGATTTTCTCATCCCGTTCCTTTGGCTTTCCTAAAACTTCCCATACCAATTCGCAGGTCGAGGTTGCTGTTTCGTCAAGGTATGAAACTTTGGCAATCAGTTCACCCATTAGCCGGTGATGGTCAATAATTACTTCCTCTGGCCAGTCAATTCCACCATAGCCCAGGGAGGAATCCCCATGTGCATCTACAATAACTGGC
>DAOVXH010000120.1 GCA_030636255.1 Methanomassiliicoccales archaeon | reverse complement strand
ACTGTACCCTTTGGGCCTAATAGGGCGCCAACCCTATCTTTTGGAATCTTCACGTAGAGCATTTTTTGCCTCTTTTAATTCTTCAAACATGACCTTCTCATCTGCCTGGATACCTAATCGTTTAAAATACCTTGCCAGATTTTTCAGGTCCCGTTCAAGAAACTCTCTGGTCATTGGATGGGTGGTGAGAACTGCCTGGCCCACATCTATTATTGTGTGTCCATTTTCAGTCATTAAAATATTGTATTCAGAAAAATCCGCATGAACAAGCTTTGCATCAAGATATATCTTTTTCAAATCCTCATACAAGGCATTGAAAAGTTCTTCTGGCTCTTCAATCTCCACGCTTCGCAGATGTGGTGCCGGACTTCCGTCGGTCCCAATGAACTCCATGACAATGATGTTCTTCTGGCAGGTTATGGGCTTGGGAACCGGAATGCCATTGGAATGCATTCTCTCCAGGTTGCGAAATTCTTTCTGAGCCCACAGGTGAATGGTTCGTCTCCGATTTTTCCCAACACCCCTGAACCTTTCATCACCAGATATGTACTTTTGAATATGATTGAATGTGGAATTGTTTACTCGATAAATCTTCACTGCCACAAAGTCCCCATCATGGGTTGTAGCACGGAAAACATTACCTTCCTTGCCTGTGGCAATTGGAAAGTCCAGTGTATCAAAAAAGCCCTTTGTTGTCAGATTGTAGATTGTAAGAAGAGTGTCATGGTCAAAGACCTCATCATAGGTCTTTCTGTCACTTGAATCCTTATCACGAAAACGATAGGCCAATACTTTTTTTTCAAGCTCTCTTAGCTTCTTGTCATCAATCTTCATATGACCTTCCAGTACCTAGAAAATATTAATCTCTTCGGGAATGACACCACGCCTGGCCAGGTTAGATGCCTGGGTCCTGGTGTACCTGTAAACAATATCTGCCTTTTCGTCCTGAAACTCCCAGGGTCTTATTATGAGCAAATCTCCTTCTCGAATCCACATGCGCTTTTTCAGTTTGCCTCTTATTCGTCCCATTCTGGACTGGCCATCGGCACACATAATTCTTATCTTGGAGGCGCCTAGAAGCTGGTCAGCTATGGCGAACATTTCTCGCTTAATCTCTTTGGGCATTGGCGAACGAACCTGTTCATCAGAGCCACTATTGGGTTTTTTGTATGCCATACTGTATCAGGTGGTGATAAGACTGGTATTATATAAAAAAACGTAGGTTTGAAGATGGTTCAGACTTATGCTGAGAAATCTATTTCCTCAAGACCCTGAAGTGCCACATGGTCTTCCGGGTTCAAACCCAATACTTCCACATAGTAACTTCTAGCTTCCTGCATCATCTCCGAGTTCTGGACTTTCCAGCCAACCTTGTATAATGAATCTGCCTTGAAATTGAGAATAACATTTCTGATTGTTGGCTCTGGTTCGTGGATAAGAGCCATATCACAAAGCTGGACTGCCCTGCCGTACTTACTTACATCTCTCATGTCACCTATTCTCTTAATGTACATGGCAATCTCTGGCGCAAGGCCTTGGAATTCATCTGGACTCATTTGTTTGCCTCCCTCGGAGATGCTAAAGGGGATATGGATTATAAGGTTTTTGACTATTTAGATTGAATTTTTATAGTCAATAATTGTTGTCCTATTGAGTGAAAGGTATGGAAGAAGAGGAAGAATCACCTGGGCCATTGGCACCCCTGGATGCCTGGGCGCTGGTGCAAAAGAAAAGAAACAAAATTCCAGAAAAAGAATATAGCTGGGGCAATATGAAGTTGACAATATTTCTTATAATTTCTATACCTATATTGAAAATAGCAGATGCGATACATAATTCATTATTTCCTTTTGTATTTATTTTGATAGCATTTATGGCCTTCATTATATGGTATAAGACCAATCTAAATCATATAAAAAATCATCAGCTGGACAAGGTCAAGAAGAAGAGGAAGAAGGGGAAGAAAAAATAGGTTTTTCTGATTCCTTATCACGTGCTCCCAAGAATTCAGATTATAGATTGCGAAAGAAGAGAAGAATCGGCCGTCCTTGTGAACGCACAACACAAAAAAGACTCGCTGCGCTCGCTATTTTTGTGGCTGCGGGGAACTGCTCCGCAGCTCCCCTGGCCGCATTTTTACTATGTAATTATTAAATGAGAAAGTAAAAATGCGGTTGGCCGGACTTGAACCAGCGACATCCACGTCTTCAGCGTGGCACTCTCCCAACTGAGTTACAACCGCATATTGGGGACATTGGCAATGTAAAGTTGCATATTAACCTTTTTGCTGCTTCAGTTGGCTTTAGGCTTATTAATTCTATACTTCTTTGACCAGGCCATCCAGACAATAACCGAGGATATGATAATAATCTCTGCCAAGTAGAGGTAAGTAATATCATGAGTGATTCTGAAGGCATGTTTTAGAACATCATTTGTCTCATCGTAATAGCTAATATGAACCCCATCTTCTGAATCAATGGCAATGGAAGGTAATATGCCAGTAATTCCGCCTTTTTCAAGAGTACTAGTATACCAATTATTTCCAACTTTTTGGCTGAACATTAAATCCCTTTCAGAAGTGTTGTAATAAGCCAAACAAATATTATCTTCAGAGTCAATGGCCATGGATATGCCGGTGGCATCACCACTTGCGACTATTTCGGTAACCCACTGTGAATTTTCTTTGTAGGCATGCTCAATCGCATTAACGCTTTCATCATAATAGCAAATATGTGGTGAACCAGTACTATCTATTGCCAGATTAACAGACCGAAAGTTCTGCGACTCATGTTCTGGTGTTAGCCATGTTATATTGTCAATGGTTTCAAAATTCCATTGATTTCCAATTTGAACACCATATCTCACTTCACGATAAATCTCTGTGCCAATAATCGGCTCCTGAAAAGTGATGTGTAAATTATCCTGCCCATCAACCGAAATAGACCCATCACGAGAATTGAGTGGTATGTCTGAATAATCACATAAAACAATATATTCCGTTCCATTAATTGAATTTACAGAACAGGCTCCATTGTTGGTAATAATTAATTGGGGATTTCCACTCTGATTCAGTTCCATGGAGAAATCGTGAGAACCACAGCTCAAATTATCCGATGTCCAGCTATCGTCTAAATTCTTAAAATATAACATTCCAGGGTTATTTCCATGGGCGGTGATAATATGAAGACTATCATTTTCATCTATTTCTAAAATGGATTTCCCGCCGGTTCTCAATTTTTCATTAAGATACATGCAATTCCATGATTCACCATCCCACTGGGCATACTTCAAAGTGGATTGCTGCTTGTCAAAATAACTGATATGCAACATATCTTGTGAATCAACAGCAATCGATGAACCCAGACCCACTTGGGTAGAATCATCAACGACTTCAAATTCCCAGGCACTGGAAAATGGTGGATATTGTAAAATCAAGACACTTAAAAAACTGCCAGCTACCATAAGGCAAACAATAATAATCGTGGATATTTTCTTTATTTCAATATTCATAGAATATAAGTTCCTCTCCACTACTGGAAATGTGATTTTACCTAATTAATCTTCCTCTGCATAGAGCTCCTTCCGCCTGGCCTCCAGCAAATCATCCTCCTTTCCCAGATAGCCAGCAAATGTGGTGACATTACAGCCCTGCTGTTCCCCGGCATCAAAGACAGTTTTCATTTTCTCGCGCCATTTCAAATCCCTTGTCAAATGATGTTCCAGCATCATTGTCTTTATGCTGGTATTTTCTATAATCGAGATAAGATTGGCCAGGCTCTTTTCCATTGCTTTCAGGCCGTATCTGTACATCAGATAGGTCATTGGCCCGTCGCAGGCCAGTATCTCCGGCTCATGCTCCATTATGAAATTATACTGGGAATCCAGACTCGGCCCCTCAACATCCGAGGTGTGCAGGAATGTTGTTTTTCCGTCATCAATGGCCAGCTGTACTACGTACCCCAGCCTGGTGTTTGTTCCGTGGGGCACTGCCTCGGAGAATGTCATGGTGGTATTTCCGAATTCAAAGATTCTTCCATCGGCAAATTCCACAGACTCCGGCAAGTCCCCCAGGGCGGTTTTGAACTTACTGGACCGTCTTATCTGGCTCTTATTGATGTTCTCCTTGGGATGTTTTACCAGCATTTTTTTGTTCTTGTAAATGCCTGGCTCCTCTGGACAATGATGGTCAAAATGGTAGTGAGATATGGTCATTATATCTGCTTTTTTGGCCCATTCTCGTAAGTTATTCCATAGCTCTTTTTGTCTAGCGAATTCGATTTTATGTGGCTCTAACCCGTACCTTTTCGGGGCCAATGCTATGCTTGGGTCAACAAGAATTGTGCAATCTGCTGTTTTTACGACAACTGCCATGCTTCTAACACCAAGAGTTTCAGAGGCCAGTGGAATGATTTCCATGCAATAGATAATACAAAATCCGCATAAAATGTTACCGGATATATTTTTATATATCGTCAGGTATAGTATCGAATTCCAGGGTTATCTCCATGGAGATAGATATTAACTCACTAATTTTGATATTTGCAATAGCCAGTATCGTGGCCATCATTGCAAAGCAAATAAGGTTTCCTTACACCATCACTTTGGTCATTGCAGGAATAGCTGTAGCAATTTTTGGTCTCGAGGCTCCTTTTGAGCTTGGTTATGACTTGATTTTTCACATTTTGTTGCCTCCATTGTTATTCGAGGGGGCGCTTCACATGCGTCTTTCCCACCTGAAGGAAAATACCAAATTAATTTTGCTCCTGATACTGCCTGGCCTCATGGGTTCGGTGTTCCTTGTGGCATTTTTATTGAGCTTAATATTCCCTTCTATACCTTTCATATTCATGCTTTTGCTGGCAGCAATTGTTATTCCAACAGACCCGGCAACCATTCTGGCTTTCTACAAGGAGATGAAGGTTCCTGTCAAATTGAGAAGCATTGTTGAGGGCGAGAGTGTCTTTGACGATGGATTGGCTATTGTTTTCTGGAATGTTATTGTGGTGATAATTCTTGCCGCGGCACTTGGTGGTTCTGGAACTGTTTTTGTTCAGGGACAGGATATACTAATAGGAATAGGCCAGTTCCTGAAACTCTCGTTCCTGGGAATAGTTATCGGCGGCGCCATGGGCTACATTGCATATATTATCATCAAAAAAATAAATGACAAGTTCACTGAAATCATGATTACTGTAATTCTGGCATTTGGAATATTCGCATTTGCAGAGTTCATGGGTGGTTCTGGTGTATTTGCTGTTGTCATAGCTGGCCTTATTCTGGGAAATTACGGTACAAGATTTGCCATGGCCCCATCAACCAGGATGTCGCTTATCAGCTTCTGGTCATTCCTGGCCTTTGCAGTTAATTCATTCCTGTTCATACTCATTGGTATGAGCGTCAACTGGGCTGATATATGGACAAATATAGGCCTTATAATTATCACTATTTTATTGCTCTGGATGGCCAGAGCCATAATGATATTCTTCACTGGCAAAATTGTCAATCATAAGAAGAAAGAACTTTCCATAAAATGGCAAATAATAATGTGGTGGGGTGGCCTTAGAGGAGCAATCCCAATTGCAATGGCCCTGTCCATTCCAACATACCTAGTTTTCATTGCATCTGGCGATCCCGGAAACGTATTGTTCCCTCATCGGGATACAATATTGGCAGTAACCTTCGGTGTTGTGCTGGGAACCCTGCTTATTCAGGGCCTGACACTGAGGCCTCTGCTGAAGAAATTAGGATTCTATGCCAGTACCCAGAAGGAAGTTGAAAAAGAGGAGAAAGAAATCTCTGTCCTGCTAAGGGATTCAATGGACGAGCTCAGTACCCTGCGT
>DAOVXH010000070.1 GCA_030636255.1 Methanomassiliicoccales archaeon | reverse complement strand
TTCCACCTTTGCAAGAATGATTTGCTCTATCTCATTGAGGTATGCTGGCATTTCAACCAGTGCCATGTTCTTGTCGCGCTTTAGCTCACCCATTGCATCATTGAGATTCTGTACAATCTCTGTTTTCAGCCAGTCCATGACATTCTCGCTATTTGACCAACCTCGTGAACCTGCAAACTGTGTAATGAAAAGCATTGGGTCAACAACCTTGTATGCAAAGTTGCCAAAAGCCCTCAATCTAACAAGCCCGAAATCAGTGTCCCTGAATGTTAGTGGTTCTGGTGTTCCAAATTTTCCACGGAGTTCCCGCTTCTGAAGATAATAGACCTCACCAAGCTGCTTTATGCCAGTTATCTTGGCTGCCAGGTCTCCAAGTATCGGAACATTCTGTGTTGTCAGGGCGAACCTGCCAGGGCGATCAAAGACATGCATTGCCTTTCCATCTCGGAAGAACACTGCATACTCATCCTCGTTCACAACAATATTGTCGTTCCAGTAAACATTGGTTGGCAGTTTATACATCACATTCTCGCCCTTGTAGGCATCTGGCCAGCTGTAAGTGTTCCTGGCAATGTCTCCTTTTGTGCTTTTTCCTTTTCCGAATATCATAATTATCCCTCCCTAACCTCAAGGCCAGCAAATGCAGCCCTTCTGTGTTCAAAGACCTGTTCAAATTCACTTAAAGCATCAAGGCTACTGGAAATTTCGATAGCCAGCTCCTCCCCCTTGATTGTGGAAATGCTGGTTCTCAGATGACCAGAAATGCCATTCAAATTATCAATGTGGCCAAGAAGCCACAAATCCCATTCATACATCTTATTCAATTCAGGAATGTCTATCCGATGGTCCGCTGAAATGCCGGTGTACCCATGTTCTGCATGTCTTATTTTCTCCACCATAGCATTAATCCGAATAACAAGGCTGGCTGCATCTTCCAATGTATCCAGTTCCTTTTTTCTGACAAGGCCAGAGCGCACTTCTTCATAATTATTAGCTGCTATTCCCAGCTCACGAACAAGTGTCTCTCGAAGCAATCTATCAGCAATTCTCAGGTCTTCTCTAAGCCTGTACCCCCTGAACCCCGGTATTATGAGCTCGATTTTCTTTAACAGGCCCCTGTCTTCCTCGACTTTCTGCCTTAAATCAACCATGGTAATCCTCCAATTATTCAGTATTGAAATGAGCATATGTGTATATTAATCTTTTTTAGGTATTCCCCGGGAACCGAAGACGAAAAACAGTCAGAACTTCCTTAAGCGTATCTCATACATAAATTCAGAAAGTTCTGAACCACGCCGTAGTTCTCTCCAGCATTAATTTTCAATATCCGATAACTACGTCTTGTTCAAATCACCTCTCGACTCTAACTGTAAAAAATTAAAACGCCGAGAGAGAGATTTGAACTCCCGAGGCTTACACCACTGGTTTTCGAGACCAGCGCCCTACCGGACTAGGCTATCTCGGCATAAATTTGCGAATGAGAGGTAGAAGGCCAGCGCCCCCGAAGACCAATTTATTGGTCGAGGCACGTATGAACTGGTTCATACAGTGTACCGGACTTAGCTATCCCTGTATATTGGCGCATTTTTGGCTGAAGGGTATCTACCAGCGGAATTTGTTAGAATTCCGCGCAGAGACTACCTCGGCTTAATGCTCTGAATTTAAAGACAATGAATTAGCTATGCCATAAGAATTTTCCTAATGTTTATGACACAACCCAAACAGTATCCGCCGGGACATGCACCCAGTACCCTTCCCCGGCCTTCATTATATATTCGGGTTGTAGCACATTAATAAGATATGGGCTGGCCAGGTCAATTCCCTCTATGCGGTCTGCATCTGTACCTATTAGTGCCGTATCAATTGTCTGGTTCTTATCCATGACCGGGTATCCAACCAGGTTCCATCCGGCATATAGTGGAATATTAGTAGATTCTACCCTGGTCCCACATATTTCAAGAGTGCAATCCTCATTTGCCTCTACCCAGAATCCCATATTTCTGTCTATGAATTTCAAACTATTAACAGAATCAGAACTTTCAGGGCTATAGGTCAGCCAGGGCCCGTCTTCAGAGATTCTTGAATATGCCTTGACTCTGTGGTATTTTCCTTGAATGCTGTTCAGAACTGCTTCCACTGAGTTATTGTACATTTCAAGAGGAATTGAAATTAAATTCCATCCTGCTTGAAGCTCCATGGAAAATGATTCTGCGCCAGAGCCAATGTAAAACTCCCAGGAATAATCAACTATGTTTCCACGAATATCTTCTGCCTTGATTCTGCAACTGACACTTGTTCCCTCAGGGATATTAATCTGGTATGATATATTGTAACCATCAGGGATAGGAGCAAGACTGAATGGAACTGCAAACCCCCATAAGTAAAGCTTAATTGTGAAGATATTAAAACCATCTGGGTCTGTTATCTGGGCCGAAATAACGTTTCTTGTGTTACTTACTATGCTGAATGGCTCTGGGAATGCATTACTTATCTTTGGCCCCTCAGAATCTGTTGCAAAAATCTCCCAGTGACTATCTGACATATTCAATGTTCTTGGGTTTTGGCTAAAAATGTTTTTCCTCAGGATTGTGCTGGCTATTGTCTGGTTTTCATGAATCCCGGTTATATTGTGTTTACAATAGGTGATGGTTATCCATGCAATCTCACCATTGGCACCAGTATTGGTATTTACTATTGTTTTATTATTGTCAAGTACCTGAACATTTGCATCCAGAGGCTCTCCAGTTAAATTTTCTACCCTCACATGCAGATAATTCTGGACAGTAAGATTGGACTCCTTGTCAAGGAATAATAATTTTGAGCTATTGAAAGTAGTATTCAGTACAACTGGCTGCGAATTTTCTCTTAAATCAAAATCAGTAATCTTTCCACTTATGGTGGAATTAATTAGTGTAGGCCGGGAATCATAACATTTAACAGAAATGGCACTTGAGTTTATGATACTGGAGTTCACAATATAGGTAGATAAACAATATTCAATGTCCAGAACATCTATAATAAGCCTGCCAGTTCCTTGGGTTTCCAGCTGTAATGGGATACTTACCATGCCTCCAGATTCTTTATTAACCTGTTTATTAAGGGAATCCATCAATGCAGTTTCATTAATGTATTCTGTATGTTCTAGAATTCCATTCCATTGGAACTCATTTTCACCATCAATTCCAATGTCCACAGAAGAGTTCTCAGGGTAAGAATCATGGGCCAGGTCAAGAACATGGATATCGTTCTGGGTTCGATTAACCCATGCAATTTTACTGCCATGTATCACCGGTCTGGCATCCCCAAAGGTTTCCCTTTCCAGGATAGTATTCTCTCCGGTGGTGATATTGACCATTAGCACGCTCCAGCAATCCAGTATATTGTGATAGTAATAATAGACCACCTTGTCCTGGTAAATATCAGGGCAGAAGCTCTGCTGGCCTTCATATGTCAACCTCTCTATTGTGCCGGTGGATATTTCATATTTGTATAATTCCCATATTCCAGGGCCACTTTCATGCCAGACTATATTGTCACCATAGACATCAGGCCGATATTGGATTGGCGAGTCCTTGGTAATTGGCGTCATTGTCCAGGTCTTCAGGTTGAACATTACTATATCAGAGCTTTCACTGCCCGGCGAACCAGAATAAGAATACCAAGCCACATAATCCCCATGAATACTGGATACCATGTCATGTCTTGTGCTTGTGCTGAGCTGGGATTGTTCCCCGGTGGAAATATTCAGCATAAAGATGTCATAATTTCCATTTCTGTAATCATCCCATATTATCTTGTCATCATATATGGCCGGCGATCTCTGTATGCCAGCATCAGTACACACAGGCCATAATGTGTCATTTGAGAATGTATAGGCATATATGTCATATTCATCATTTCTCATATCAGTCCAGACCACTGTATCTTCATAAATTTGCGGTTCCCCCTGGGTTTTAGAATTATTGGTAATCCTGAACATTGCCGGGTCATTTTCCAGTGGTGGAGTCTCAAGATAATTTGGTACATTATCCATGTCAGAATCCATTGACAGGTCATAAGAATATATCTCCCAATTTCCTGTTCTACGATCTTCCCATACTACTCTATCTCCATAAATGTCCGGAGATCTCTGTTGCTCCGAGTCCTGGAATATGGCATCGACCCCTATATTGTCCCCAGTTATGCTGATATTTGCAGATATTATCTCTGCCCGGGCCGGAAGTTTCATTGAAATATGTTGGTCTATTCCTCCATCAATGAACACTGCACTGTCCTGGGAAATCCCTGGACTTAATGGGCTATCCTGGGAATTGCTATAGCTTCCATATTCATAGAATCCAATGTCATTTCCTTCCAAATGGCTATCTTCTATGTATGTGCCTGATTTGTATGCATAGACTCCGTAATAATTGTCATTGATTGTAGAATTCATGATATCTGGCCAGGATTTATAGAGATAAAGACCTTGGTAATTATTCATTAATTCTATATCAGCCATTTTGGAATGGGACTCGGAGGTACGTATTCCACAATTGGTATTGTTAATGGCACTGAATCCAATAATTTCCGGCGCAGAATCTAAGATGACCAGACCATCTGTATTTTCCCTAGCTGAGCACTGGTCCAATGTTCCAGCAGCATCTTCCAGGGCATAGAATCCGTATTTTGCATAGCTTGAATCTGTATTCTTGATGTCCAGCTCCCCGCCTTCGGTATATAGTCCATACTGGCCAGATTCAGTAATTGATACATTATAGAGTTCCAATGGGCTCTGGTAGGTCACTATTCCATCATTGTTGAAATTAAGTGTGCAATTTTCTATTTTTGGTTTTCCTCCAGAGAGGCCGATTCCCGATATGGCGGCACCGTCTATCTTTGTTCCAGACATGGTGAAATCATTGGAATAGGACAATATATGCCCCAATCCAGAAAAATGCGAGTCAACTATTTTGCCACTGGCAGAAGCATCGTATTGAATAAATGAGCGATATGGCTGCAAGGGTGCAGACATGCTTATAGGCCTCATTGTGGTATTGTAAATTCCGAGAAATTCTTTTTTGGCATAGATGTACTGGTAGGAATATTTTCCACCGAAAAACCACACTGTACAATTTTCCAGTGTCAGTCTGCCGTCAGTGTCGATAATCATATTATCATGCATGATAATGGTCTCATTCTCATAGTGTTCCTGGGTATTCAAGATAGTGTATTCTTCCCAGTGAATCCAGCCCATTGCTCCAGTTGAGGCTGTGACATCAGCGGTTGAATTTGCCTCCAGTGCTGTTGAATTCATACCCTGAACATCAGTGTCTGGCCTGAATGCCATTATATTGTGGGTGGTGTAATTCTCAGTCCTGTTCCAATAGATACGGCTGTTTCTGAATGCCATGAACCTGGCAATGCCGTCTGAATCTGTAATTGCCGAACTAGCTACATTATCCTGGGAATCCAATATTGTCACATTGCATCCCTGGATGGGCTTTGTGGTCTCATCCTTCACCAGAATATGAATCCAGCTACCTATATCCACATTGCCTGACGGCTCTACCTCCACCCTGGAATTATTAAGGCTGCAATTGACTGCAGACACATGACTGGCCCTTCCGGCACTGATATCTAGTAAATTGGAGAAGCTGGTGTTCAGTAATACAGGGCTGCTGAGTATTGCCTCCAATCCAAGGTCATTTCCATTTAAGAAGGATGAATCCACCAGTAATGATGAGCCGGACAAGCCAATTCCGGTATCTGAGTCAATGAAATAAGTATTGTTTATGGTTCCCTCAGATGCTTGCCAGTATGCCCCGTAATAGGATGATTCTGCGATACTGGAATTATGCAGTTCTATAATCGAGTCATAGGCATAAAGGCCATAATCACATCCACTGGCCTGGAGATTATTTACCCAGGCCTCAGAACTATAGGAATATATTGCCTTTGGAGTTCCTGATGCCGTGAGGCTGTCAATTCTAGAGCCAGACACAGAACATTGTATGCCGTAATCCCTGGCATTTTCCACTGTAATATTTGTCAATCTGGACATATCATTCCTGAGATACAATCCCCTGGGGGTCCAGTTAACATAAAGGTTATTAATGGTAGGCTGGCATTCAGAGACCATGAGGCCAGTCTCCTTGGAATGAAGAATATTAGAATTTTTTATCAGAGCCAGGTCAGTTTGTATTTCTATCTTATCTGTCCAAGAGAATGTAGTATTATCAATGATAATTTCTGCAGTCTCCTCAAATGTTACCTGGAGGGTTCCTGGTTTCAATATTCTAGAAACACCCATTGACCCGATGCTGCTATTATAGGAATTAAAGTTGTTTGATATTACATCCAGTTCTATGGAGTCAGAGCCTGCAAGGAACATGAGATTAGTGTTGTTCAGTATAAGCAGACTACCAAGGTCTAAAGAAACATCTCCCAGGGCAATTATCTGTTGATTATGATATGATTCCTGTGTGCTAATGACCTTTCCAGCATCCCAGATATGGGTGTTTGGAGGATTTATTTCCACCTCAACATTACATTGGTCACCAGGCCCAAGTGTAGTGATATTACTGCCAAAGGATATGTTCTCTTCATTCTTTTCAAAGGCCATGACATTGTGCTGGCCCATTACCAATGAGCCAAATTCAGTGAGAAAGCGGTCATAGTATCCCAAATTCATTGCCCAGCCAGTTTCATTTGTAATACCATTGGAAGCTGGGTTATTTTCCTGGTCAAGTATGCTCACCACATGATTTGCCATACCAGTGCCGTTCAGGGCAGTCACCTGGACATCTGTGTAATAACCTACTGATATGAACAGGCCAAATCCTAGAACCACACTTGACTCGTCCAATGTAGTGTTCAGCAATCTGGGAAAGGATTCTCTCACAGCATTGATATCTCTATTGTTTGAGAGTTCCGAGTCCTGAACAAGTGAAGTTGAATAATAAGATTCCAGGCCAGTAATGGAAGAATCAACTATCTTGGTAGAAATAATAGTTGCCTCAGAATACCATTCGTAGATGCCTATTGTATTGTTGTGGATATTGCAATTGGTGATGAATGGTTTTGCCTGGTATATGTAAATTCCTCTGTAAGAACTTCCAGATATGATATTATTATCAAAAACAGGTTCAGACCTGTAGAATTCCACGCCATATCTATTGTCTATGAACCATGAATTTTGAATGATAGCCCCATCAGATTGAACAGAAATGCCGTAATAGCCATCAACAAATCTCATGCCATCAATTGTGGCAAAATCTGTGTCCACAACCAGGCCCTTGCTATTGCTCATAAAACCATGATGACTTATCTGACTATTATAGAGGACCAGTAATGAACCAGCATATGCCTTTATTGCATAATTTTTTGCAGAATTATTAGAGTAAATCTGGCTCATATCAGTTTCTGTCATGGGATTATTATCAATGTCGTTCATGGTAAGGGTTCCCATTATGTCCACGTGGAACTGGCCGTCCTTATTCAGATTCATTACCAGGCTGGAGTTCTTGAGGTTCAGGCCCCCAGACGATTCAATGGTCAGGTTACCTGTTAGATAGATTATTGAATTCAGATAGCCGTGGTATGATGATATTACCCAGTCAGAGTCTATGACAAATATGCCTTCCAGGGGAGTAGGCGGCGCATTGATTAGTTCTGATTCAGAGTCTCCAGAAGAGGCTATTGGCTGTGCTAGGCTGGATAGAATAATTAGCATTGCAATTAGAATCGCCACTCTGCTGCCCATCTAAAGATTTAATGATTAACAGTCTATTAAACATTATGCATGAAAGATAGAGTGAGCAATGGCCAGCGCCTTCACTGTTTCCTCAATATCATGCACCCGCACCATGTCTGCCCCATTTGTCGCACCCAAAACTGCGGCAGCCAGGCTTCCTTCCAGACGTTTATCAACCTGGGCATCTAAAATTTTACCAATAAAGGCCTTCCTTGAAGCTCCAAGAAGTATTGGCACTCCAAGAATCCGAAGCTCACCCAGCCTGCGAATTATCTCCAGGTTATGCTCCAGTGTCTTTCCAAATCCAATGCCCGGGTCAATTATGATTCGCCCATGGCCAATGCCAGCTTTCTCAGCTGTTTCAATCTGCTCCCTGGCCCAGTCCATTATCTCGTCCATGACATCGTGATATTGAGGGTCATTCTGCATGTTCTCTGGTTCACCCTGCATGTGCATGAGAATGACTGGCATTTCGTATTGTGCCAGTATTTTTGCCATTTCTGTATTTAATCCGCCTACAAGGTTTACCATGCTAGCTCCGGCCTTCAGTGCCTTTTCCACAACCTCGGAACTGTGGCTGTCAATGGAAATTGGTATTTTTAGATTCAAATTCTCAATAACCGGAATCACTCGTTCCAATTGTTCTTGAGGGCTCACTGGCTCTGCGCCTGGCCTGGTGCTTTCTCCGCCAATG
>DAOVXH010000130.1 GCA_030636255.1 Methanomassiliicoccales archaeon | reverse complement strand
CAATGAAAGATGCTGTACGGCTGAATGTCGCTGGTGTTGCATTCTCAATCATGGTCGGCGCAAAGTTCGAGCGCGATACTTTACTAGCTTTCAGCCAGGTAGTTGATGAAGCTGAAAGCCTTGGAATTCCTGTTATTGCGGTAACTGCCGTTGGAAAGGACATGGTGAGAGATACCAGGTACATGGGCCTTGCCTCAAGGATAGCTGCAGAGCTGGGAGCCCACATTGTCAAGACTTATTACGTGGAAGGATTCGAAAAAGTTGTGGATACATGTCCTGTGCCAGTGGTTATAGCTGGCGGCAAGAAGACCGATGAAATTACTGCGTTGAAGACCGCCTACAGTGCAATAGAGGCCGGGGCTGTTGGGGTGGACATGGGCAGAAACATCTTCCAGGCAAAGGACCCGGTTGCAATGATAAAGGCTGTGAATGCTGTTGTACATGACAATCATACACCAGACGAGGCATATCAGATACTCAGCAAGTCCAAGAGCCGATTCACAAAATGATCACACCTGATTTAGGGACAATAAGGATTATGAACTACTGCTTTATCTACTATACATGAACCATCGCGTACTGGCAGGCATTTTTGGAGCTTTGCTCATCCTCTCGGCTATAATGGGTATTTTCTCCACAATGAATTATCCTGCGGCAGAGGCATTTGCACAAGAAGAGCTCCATACACCGAACCAGTTCATTCCCCAGGAACTGGAACCATTGCCAACCCTTACCGGTGACTGGCCCCAGTCTCTTCCAGACATATCGGTGCTCATTTCAATAGGTGATATTTATATAGGATATGGAAACAGCGTTCGCATTCAATTTCAAAACAATGGAACCAGGGAAATATTCCTTGAACGAGTTTCCTTCCAATGGACAGATTTGGGGGCTGGTTCTTCCAAGGATGTTCACGAATACATCTATGCTGGAGACACATATGAGGTAAAAGCACTGGATGTGCCTGGGCCCTCAACTGCTGGTAATCACAAATATCAGATAAGCATGCAACTCCTTATTTTCAGGAACAATGGATGGTACAGGGTAACTGGCGGTGGAGATGACTGGCTGGATCTAACTGAGCATACCATTGAGGTTGTGGAGCTTACAGAACCCAATGACCATGACCTGGAATATAATTACAGAAATTATTATGAAAGAGTAAATGAGCTTGTGGATTTTGATTCTGAGAATGTAACCAGTGCTGCTGCTGAGGCCACCGAAGGCATGGGCAATGAATACAATATAGGAAAAGTATGCGCAATATTTGATTACCTGGACAAGAATTGCGTTTATACCGAGGACCCTGGCGGTGACAAATGGTATTCTCCAGATGAGTTATTAGATAGCCTGCAAGGGGATTGTGAGGACTATGCCATGCTCATTGCCGCAATGGTGGAAGATATTGGTGGTACAAGTCGAATCTATCTGACACATGACCACGCATATGCCGCAGTCTATATTGGAAATACAATTGAGGATTATGAGCAGGCCAGAGACGATATTCGGGCTTATTATGGAGCAGATGTGAAGACCCATGCAATGATGGATGAAACAGGGTACTGGATAAATGTTGACCCCCTGGGAACCTTTTATGCTGGCGGCCTGGCAGTTGGCCAATCACCTACCGAGATGTATAATGGCAGCTGGAACACCACATTTGTGGAATCTGATTTATTGCATGTTATTGATGTGACTGGATTGGATCTTTGGGTTCCTATCTGGATGGAACCTAATTTCTGGATGGGCATGATTCTGATATTTGGTTTTATCACTGTAATATTGATTATGAGTGCAGTATCAGAAATCAAATCAACAAAAATCATGTGCCATATATGTGCCGAAGAAATTGCCAAGGATTTGTATGCGTGTCCAGGATGTCATACCACTTTCCACCGGCATTGTGCTTTTGAAAATGCCTACTGCATGACCTGCCAAAAACCGATATTATTCCCTCCTCCGCCCGAAAATTGACGGGCGGTGGTTGAAAAAATATCGTTGTGAGAACGTCGTACACGATTCTGCCTTTGAGCCATCTGGCTCAAAGTCTTAACATACAATCGGTGTCGTGCACGACAGGCTATTCCCCAGGTGAAGCACTCTTAATCTTAGCTTTTCGATATCCCAGAACTATGTAAATGATTATGCTGAGCATCAGGAACATACCCAGGAAATACCATATTGTTGAGCCGAATATGTCCATTAACATCTCGCCAATTGAGAATGACAGGATTGCTATGATTAGCGAGCCAATAAAGGAACCTATCCAGACAGAGAGCCAGACCCTCTGTTTTTTCAGGCCGGTGAGCATGCCTATTATTGTGGAAACAATACCCCCGGAGCCCTGGAATGGAAGTGCCACATAGCCTGTGAGCAGGAAGAAGGTGTTTTGCTGTTTTCTCTTGCTTTTTTTCAGCTTTGCCTTGCCAAACTTCTCAATGCCATCAATCCATTTTCCAAATACTGGCAGATATTTTAGTAAATCCAAATTCCACAGCAAAAAGATGGAACACATTATATCAACAAAGACCACAACGCCAACAACCAGAATGATGTCCATGAACATGTGATTTATTCCATGAAATCCCAATAGAGATATCACAGCCGCAGGAATCAGCACCTCCCTGCCAAATGGCGAGATAAAATAGCTCAGAAGCAGCAACCCGATTATCTGAAACATAACCGGCTCAAGGCCAAGCCACATCAGGATAATGAATATGGTGCTGACAATGACAGGTATGAAAAAAAGTCCCAGTCTTTTCATGACATATCCAGACTCCAAGGTCACAACTCCTTGAGGGCTTTGGAAAGTGCCTCAAAAGCTCTTCCTCGGTGTGAAATTTGATTTTTGGATTCAATATCAAGTTCTGCAAAGGTCTGGGCGTGCTCATCTGGCACAAATATTGGGTCATAGCCAAATCCACCAGAGCCACGCATTTCATGGATTAAATTGCCATGGGATTTTCCCATTATTGTGATTATCTGGCCATTGGCATCAACATATCCGGCACAGCACTGG
This sequence comes from Methanomassiliicoccales archaeon, assembly GCA_030636255.1. Classification (GTDB taxonomy): domain Archaea; phylum Thermoplasmatota; class Thermoplasmata; order SG8-5; family SG8-5; genus JAGLQM01. The sequence continues at coordinate 2,690 of DAOVXH010000130.1, read as the reverse complement.
AACTCTGCCTTTCGGTTTTCAATATTGACCATTTGTTTCAGTATGCCATCACACCCCAGTGTCTTGAAAACATAGGCTGAATAAACTCCCGGGAAGCCACCCAGTGCTTCAATAAATAGGCCGGAATCATCAATTATTATTGGGGTTTTATGGCGGTCAAATAACCATTTTAGGCCGCTATGAACTACCTCTTCCAGGGTATCGGCCTGAATTTCAGGGTATTCGTCCACAAGCTGTTCAACCTCGAATCCCATTGGGGCGAACTTTGCCTGGACTTCCTTCAACTTGCCAGGATTGCCAGTGGCAAAAAGAACTTTCATTGATAACGACCTCGCTTCTCAATGTCCTCAACAACCTTAAGGATTTTCTTTCCCTGGGAATATTCATTGGCATAGGCACTGGACATTATTTCATAGAGGTCTGCAAATTCAGAGTGGGCGCTGCTCAATGCCACCTTCAGCAGATGCAGGTCTACGCCCTTCTTTTCCGGTTCAGGGCTCTTCTCTCCCAGTCCGAAGTCTATAAAGCATGGCTCATTTCCCTGGAACAGCATATTGGAGGTTGTCAAATCTCCGTGTATCAAATCTGCATTATGTAGCTGGCCAATTCTCTGGCCTATTGTCTTGGCCAGTTCTTTTCGGTCATCTGAATTCTGAAGAGCAGTTTTGGCTGTTGGGCCGTCAATGAACTCCATGGTAATGCTACTCTTCTCCAAATCAATATCATAAATAAGTGGTGTTCTAACGCCGGCCTTTCTTGCCTGGCTAATTAACTGGGCTTCTGCTTTAAGCCTGGAATTGCGTAGCCTGGTGTCCAGCTCCTTTGGGCGATAGGCCTTGCTCTCCCTTTCCTTTATTATAACCTGGCGGCCATGCCACTGGCCCCTGTGGATCTTTGCTTCTGCGCCCTGGGCGATAATGCTCATTGGTGGGCAATTGAGCTTTCCTTATAATAGCTTTACTTCAGAATGTTTGACCGAGCCAGTCCCTGGATAATATCTGCCCTGGAAACTATGCCAATGACCTTTCCGCCGTCCATTACAGGTATCCGGTTAACGCCTTTGAGAATGATGAAGTTCACAACAAGAGCTAGTTTACTACCGGCCTGGACTGTTGTAACTGCCTTGGTCATAATATCCGAGACCTTGGTGTTTGCAATTTCCTTGAATGCTTCCAGGGTCTCTTTCTCCTCCATTGTTTCAATGAAAGAGACACTGACCATTGACAGGGAGGGGTAAACCATCTCCAATCGCTTGCCAGTATTTTTTACAGCATTGAGAATATCATTTTCTGTTATTATTCCCATTAATTGGCCAGATTCATCAAGCACCGGTGCACCGGATATTCCATGCTTGGACAGTTCTGTAACTGCCTCTGATATTGTCTGGTCCGGGTGTATGACCTTAACTTCCTTGGTCATTATATCGTCAACTAACATTTACTGAGACCTCATGTCTATTACTCGTTTGGCCTTGCCCTCGGTTCTTGGCAGGGTTCCGGGTTCCATAATTTCTATCTTGGCTCGAACAGTCATTACAGCTGTCAGCTCTTCGCTCAATGTCTTGGCAAATGTTTCTGAATTGAATTCAGGTGAACGGAAGAAACTTTCTTCAACTTCTACCTTGATATGAAGCTTGTCCAGTATGTCCCTGTCCACGATAATCTGATAATGGTCGCCAACACCGTCCATTTTCATGAGCACGGTCTCGACCTGGCTGGGGAATACGTTCACACCGCCAATGATGAGCATGTCATCGGAACGACCTTTCACACGCATGATTCTTGGGTGGTATCGGCCGCATTCACATTCCTCCCAATTAACTGTTGCCAAATCTCTTGTCCTGTACCGGAGAAGAGGCATTGCCTCCCTTGTGAGCATGGTGAATACCATTTCACCGTGGCTGCCCTCTGGCAGTACCTCACCGGTATCAGTGTCAATGATCTCAACCAGGAACTCATCTCCCCATATGTGCAGGCCGTTCTGATGAACGCATTCGACGGCTACGCCTGGCCCATAAAGCTCACTCATTCCGTAAACATCATGTGCCCTTATTCCAAAGGCGTTTTGAATGCGCTGGCGTGCCTCTTCTGACCATGGTTCGGCACCGAACATTCCAATTCTGAATTTGAAATCTTTCTTTAAATCATACCCTTCCTTTGGGGCGGCCTCTGCCAGGAACATTGCATAGGATGGAGTTGCAGCCAGTACCGTGGAACCCATGTCCTTTGCCATCATTAGCTGGCGTTTTGTGTTTCCAGTTGCTGTTGGTATCACCGTGCACCCAAGAACCTCTGCGCCATAATGGAACCCAAGTCCACCAGTGAATAAACCATATCCATAGGCATTCTGAACAATGTCGCCTTTTTCCACACCAGCGGCGGCATAGGTCCTGGCCATTAACCTGTTCCATGTGTTCAGGTCATTTGTTGTGTAACTGACCACAGTTGGCTTGCCAGTTGTCCCTGAGGATGCGTGTAATCTGTTTATCTTTTCCAAAGGCACGGCCCTGATTCCATAGGGATAATGATCCCTGAGGTCGTCCTTTACTGTGAATGGTATGGCTGCATAATTTTCCAGACTGGCTACCCTTGTGGGGTCAATGCTGGCCCCATCCATGCGCTTCTTGTACATTGGCACATTATCATAGGCATATTTCACCATCTTTTTCAATCGTTCTAATTGCAAATCCT
>DAOVXH010000018.1 GCA_030636255.1 Methanomassiliicoccales archaeon | reverse complement strand
CTGTGGTTTCGGCTACCAAATGTTTGGATACTTCTTCCAGTACCGTGATTAGTTCGTCTTTGCTGTACTTCCTTCTCTCGGTCACTTATTCACCAATTCTTTGATTGCTGTTTTCTTCGCATACTTGCCGGCATAGGCAAAGAATACCTCTGAGTCTAATTCTCTGAGTCTTTCGTTTATGAGCCTCTTTATTCTGGGATTATATGGGTCTATGTACAAAGCCTGCATAAAGGCTTCTTCTTCAGTTATCTCTTCATTAGTATGTCCATAGTAATAATATTGCTGGATATGGGCCAAGTGGGACTTAAAAGCATCCAGGCGAGTGAGGCCGGCAGGAAGGACATCTGGATCCTTGAGTTTTGTTTCTGTTGATAACATGAACTCATCCCTCCATTGCCATACAATAACTGCTTCTGGATATCTGTCCTTCATTATGCTGAGGTTCTTGTGTTCATTGTATTTTCGCAGGAAGTCGGCAAGAAGTTTGAATCTAGGATTGAGGTAATAATTGGTTTTTTCCTGCAATACTACGCCCATACGCTTCCATCTTGGAAGGAGGCCCTTGACGGTTCTCATTGACAATGAGGTTCTTTCAGCTAGCTTCTTAGCTGAATAACCTGGCTTCAAAAGTAGTGGCAATACCAACAGGCCAGAACCAGAGAACAATGCTTCAAGATTGAGCATAGGTTCCTCTGTTATGAGCACGGATAATGACTCTCCAAAAGGGGTTTTTGGTATGAAAACAAACTTATGACTTCCTTTCCTTTCTTTTCTTACCAGGCCCATGGTTTCCAGATGATTCACAGTTTCTGACACTCTGTTTGCGGATTTTGATAGTTCTGAGGCAAGCTCTGACAGGGTGAGGTGCCTGCCTTGGAGCGTTTGTAGTAACCGGACCTCGGTTTTGTTCAGAGACCACTTTGATTTTTTCATTGTAGTGCAATATTACCGAGAAAGTATATAAGGACTTCGGTTATTTTGCACTGAAATCCCTATTTTTAGCTTAATGTAATACTATAAGTATTACATTCTGAGCATTGTATATTATATAATAATATACAATGGGTAGACGTTTTCAATATTTTATTTCCGATTTAGAGAAAGTAGGAAATTATATTTCCTACTTTCATATATTAGGAAGCCAGGGGTATTTATTTTCTTAACTGGGCAGCTTCACAATAACCTTCCCGGACCCGACCTTATCAACATACTGTCACCCGCCTAAACCAAAAACAGCACAGCCACCCCAACAACAGCAACCACAGCACCAACAACACCCCGCCAACTGGTCCGCTGCTTGAACAAATACCAAACAACAGGAATAATCATCACAGGCATTAAAGAAAGCAGAGTCTGGGCAACCCCAACCTCAACCGTATACGCAGCCAGTGTTGAAAGTGTCACCCCAACAAAAGGACCAATGAACGCCCCGATAGTAACATACTTCATGCCCTTCCCATTCTTCAGAGCCTTCTTTATCTCAGGCAATTTCCCCCAGAGAATAATAACCGCCCAAACAAACAGGGCTCCAAGTATCATCCTGATTAAAGTAGAAGCAATAGCAAGGGACATTACATCGTCCAGCCCAACCACATTCGGGTACAGGAGCATGCCCTTCTTCAAGAACGCCAGCCCCAAACCCTGGCCGATTGCACCAACAAGTGCAAATGATATTCCTTTCACCTTCTCATTCTTGGTCAACTTTCTTTCATCGGATTTAGTTTCATCCTCCAGAAGCACAGTTATGACTCCAGCCAGAGTAATAGTAATTCCCATGAACGCCACAATTGAAAGAACTTCATTGAACAGAAAGAAAGCAGCAATTGCAGCAAATATTGCAGACAATGACATCATAAGCACTGCCCGCCGTGTACCAATTATAACAAACGAGGCAAACAATCCGAAATCCCCAATCCCAAGGCCGATAATCCCACTAAGCCCAATCCAGAACCACTGCTCGGAAGAACCCACTGGCAGTACCTCGCCTGTGATTAACAGGTGAGTAACCCAAAGAAGCAGCGCAGCCAGAAATATCCTCCAGGCATTGACGCTAATGGCGCCAATCTTCTTTCCTGCAGATGTAAACAGAATAGCATTGATTGTCCAGAGTGCGGATGTAAGAACAGCAGCGCTTGCCCCAACAAGATAGAGATCCATTGTGCCCAGGAAAGCCCGGCGACGTAAAAAACTATACCCCTAATCAGCCAGACAATAATCTTTAATATACCCATTATCATGTAAGATTGTGAGATTATGAGGCGAAGTAGAGAGAAACCTGTTGAAGAGAAATGCGGAATTTCTGGCTGTAATGACCCAGGTGAGCGGTCAATGTCCCATAAAAAAGTGAAAGATGTCCTGGGAAAGAATATCACAACCGATGAAAAGCGTGTCCAGCTATGCAAGGCACATTATCGTGAGTTTCAGAAGGCCACCAAGGTAGAAAGAAAATTAGAGGCACTCAGGCGGTAGGTGATTGACACTTGGCTATGCAAAAGGTTAAAACCGGAGTATATGGGCTAAACAAGCTCCTGGACGGTGGCATTAACAAGAACACAGTAACAGCCGTAATAGGTTCCTCAGGAGCCGGAAAAACAACCCTGGCTACTTATTTTCTAAAGAGAGGGGTGGAGATGGGCGAGGATGCCATTTTCATCACATTGGACGAGGAACCCAAGCAGATAATCAAAGAAGTTATCGAGATGGGCTGGGAAGAGATTGAGGATTATATTGATGAAGGCTCAATGGTCTTTGTTGATGCTGGAGGCAAGCAATTCTCAGAGTTCATCAAGACAGAATTAGCAGGCTTTGTGGAAGAATGGCGAGGCCACAATGCCAGGATAGTCATTGACCCTTTAACACCAGTGCTGTGGTCTGTCAAGGAAAAGTATGAGCAGCGAGACCTTGTATCATTCCTTCTAAGAGAGAACAGGAAGATCGGAACCGTAATTTGCACACTGGAAGAGCACAGCGTCATGGGCGATTTATCTGGCCCGGATCTGGTAATTCCAATGTACCTGGCAGATAATGTAATCCATTTGAGGTACAAGAGCCACGAATCTCCAGAAAGAAGGGACATGAAGATCATCAAATGCCGCAGCAGCAGGCATTCTCATTTTTGGCATTCTTACAAGATAGTCAGAGGCAGCGGCATAATTGTCAGAGAAGCACACCTTGCCAAGGAGATGCCAAGCAAGAAGGTTGATATGAAAGCCAGGCTGGAAAGGGCCCTGGCCATGGTGCCTGAGGAAAAGAAAGCAAATCTCACACCAAGCGTGGACAAGAGTATTCACAGAACAGTTGGAATGCTGTCCCAGGAAGATATTGGGCCTTTGGACCCGGACTATATCCTGAAACAGATACTTGTAGAATATGACCTCATGGAGGAATGAGTCGATTCCAAAGATTGGCGATGCCCTGAAAAAGGCAGTAGAGGTAAAGCCCCAGGAGAAAATAGACCGCTCCAGGTCAAGAGCCTCAAGCGCCCTCATGAACTCGAACAGAAGAAATATTTTTCAGTATCTTTGCAGGCAGCCTTGCTCCGGAATAGGCCAAATTTCAGAAGCCCTGGAGCTATCCCGTTCAACAGTATCATGGCATATTGACTATCTTGTAAAATCAGGCTACCTGGACCACGAGCTCACAGGCAAGAAAAGGGCATACTGTCCGGCTGCCTTGCTCACAAGAAAGAGCATGCAGGTATTTTCATTTTTAAATCATTCTTCCAGTCTGAAACTATATCAAGAAATACTGAATGAGCCAGGCCAGGACAAGGCAATGCTCAGAAAAAAGGTTGAGGCATCCAATAGCCATGTCTCGGAAATACTCAAATCAATGATTGACATGCAGCTTATTTCCTCAGTGAGAGATGGAAAGCATGTGCGTTTCTTCCCCACAGACGAATCTGTTCAGATAATGAAAAAAGACCTTGCATCCCAGAAAGAGTTCATCAGATTTCTTATTAAAAAGATGAGTTCCGAACACCTTCAACCGGAGATTGCAGACCTGAAGGGTGGCGGTGTTACCATCCATCTAAAGGTGCCAGGCCAGACAGCAAAAATCGAGATACCATACTATCCTTTTGAAAATTTCATTTCAGACAGGTAATTCAACAAATAAATGTATTATTCACGTACTACTAATATATACACATAACCTGGTTTTGAATATAACGCTCATATATGCGTATTGTTATAGGTAGGTTTACTAATTTAACATAATAGTATAGGGCGTATTATTCATATGGCACCCAATAAGAAGCGATTTACCGAGGACTTCATGGCCAAGTGGAGCAAATCATCTGATTCACAAGAGCCAGTTGACCCAAAGGCCGAACTAACAAGGATAAGGGAACTTCTGCAAAAGGACCCAAAGAATCCCCAGTTATGGTATCAATATGGCCAGGTTCACCTTTCCCTCGGCAATTCAGAGGAGGCGTGGGCATCATTCGCCAGGGCAGAGAATCTGGGTGCCGATTGGCCAAATATGTATCTGTCTTTAGCATTGAGCCAGACCCTCAGGGGAAAGGCTCCAGAGGCAGCAGAGAGATTCCTTCAGACATTGAAGACACAGTGTGAGGAGATAGGCAGCCCCTATATCGAAACACTTAGTGTCGAACACACAATAGAAGATATCAAGGAGGATATTATCCGTGAGGCTTTTATCCGCCCAGAAGACCAAATCAAAGTCAAAGCAATTACAGCGCTGAGGGAAGTGCCTGGCATCGCCAACCTCAAGGCAGAAGCCCTGTATGAGGCTGGTTTTAGAAACATTGAGGACCTGAAAGAGGCCACTGTTGATGAGCTGGCTGAAATTGAAGGCCTGGGTATGAAATCTGCCCAGAAGATAAAAATTATTTTAACATTCCAGGACAGGCTGGACACAAAGAGCCTTGAACACCTGGAAGTTGATATGCCATCAGAGGACGAGGAAGAAGAATTTCAATGTCCTTTGTGTTCCACAATTCTCAGCGTGGAAGAGAAGGTCTGCTATGAATGTGGAATGCAATTTGATGAGCAGGATGCTGTCCATGCAGAAGAAGAACTGGATTCAGAACGTACCAGATTAGAGGATTTAACACAACAAAATCCAAATGATATTGATAGCCTTTATGCACTTGCTAATATTCAATTCAAGCTTGGCCAATTAGACGAGGCCATGCAATCACTAAACGGGGTAACCAGGATTAATATGAATCATCCTGGTGTCTGGGCCCTGAAGGCAGATATATTCACCAAGCAGGGAGAACATGAAAAGGCAGTCAATTGCTACAAACGGGCTGCGGAAATTGGCCCAATGCCAGAAAAGGCTGTGGTGACAAAGGCAGATGAGCTTCTTGACGAACTGGAAGACCTTGTCACTGAAGATGAAAAAATTGACCCGAAGATTCAGAAACTTGCCAAAAAGAAATCAGCAATAACCGAAGAAGAGGATGAGATGCTGGAATCCCTCATGGGGGATCTGGGAGTTGATGAAAACAAGCTGAAGGACGAGCTCTGGGGTCTTGATGAGATGCTGGAGCTTGAGGATGATATATCATTGGACGAGCTCATAACCGAAGATGACATTCTGGAAGAAATCGGCACTCTGGAAGCGCCTGTCATTGATGCAGACGAACAGAAAAGATTGGACCGATGCAGCAAAATGTTGAACGCTGCCAAAATTATGCCAGAGGACAAGGCAAAGCTGGAGCTTCTTATCCCAACAGGCATTAGTGCCGCAGAATTCACTGGAGAAATCAGAAGTGCCATTGATAGAAAGCGCCTGGCAGAGACCAAGGCAGAAGAATTCACCTCAGCCGATAAAGAATTTGATTTCCAGGACGACATCATGGCCGAGCTTACCTCCCTGGGAGATGCCCTGGAGAGCAAGGACATTGCCGAGCTTGAGGCAGAGGATATTGCAGATTCCACCCTGGAAGACTTTGATGATACACTTGATGACCTGGATGAGCTGGCCCTGCTCTCGGAAACTGATGTTAAGAAAGATTTGAGGAGGCCGGCAGTTAGCCCACTTCCAGGAAAGACCAATGGCTTGACAAACGGCATGACCAATGGACTTACAAATGGCATGACCAATGGGCTTGGAAGAACCAATGGACTCACAAACGGACTTACCAATGGCCTGACAAATGGCATGACCAATGGCCTGGGAAAGACAAATGGCCTTACCAATGGCTTGACAAATGGTTTAACCAATGGTGTTGGACGGACCAATGGTATGACAAACGGGCTCACCAATGGCTTGACAAATGGCCTCACAAACGGTTTGACCAATGGACTTACCAATGGCCTAACCAATGGACTATCAGAATCACCAGGACACGGCCAGAGGCGGTCTGTTATCCGGAAGAAAGCGAAACGCAATCGCTGGTTCCTTTATGGCGCATTGATTGTGGCACTTCTATTGATGGTTCCAGTATTTTATCCATCCTCCCCGCTAACTTCCACTTACCCAATTAATATCGATGGAGTGTTCACAGACTGGGACGATTTCACGGATATGAGCTCATCAGTGGACGAAATTAATCCAAACATAGACATTATAAGTGCGGCAATTGCGGAGAATGCTGACTCATTCCTTTCATTCTACATTGAAGTGGATGGAGACATTCTTGAAGGCGAAGATATCTCTGCCGAAGGTCTGGCAGATATTTTCCATATTCTCATAGATTCTGATGTGGATCCAGACACTGGTTACTACGTCAATGGCATTGGAGCGGATTTCATGATGGAAATATCTGGCTGGAATGGCAATGTCCTGCAAACAACCCAACATTCCTTCTCCTCAGATAGTGATCCAAATGATTGGACTGGCTTTAACAATGTAGGCACAGGCAAGGCAGTGGCAAATGGCAGTATGCTTGAAACACAGATTCCATGGTCCAGCCTTCTTGTGAATCATGGTACCAGCATAACAGCACTTGTCCATTCCCAGTCATATGATGGATGGCAAGACTTTTCAGATTGCCTGATATCCAATGGTCTGGCATCAGCCGTATTGACACATCAGGATGTTACAAGCGAGATTCTCTCTGGTAATAACAATGATCTGCTTGACATGACCTTTATGGGCAAATGCAATGACACAACAATAGAAAATATCATAATCACTCTTGTGGGAACCGCCCGGCCAAGTGACCTTTCAGGCGTATCTCTTGTCAATAGCAATGGCCAGGTATTGAGCACAGCCAATCCTGCAGAGAGAATGTCATTCAGCCTTACAGATCAGCATCTCACAGAGGGCAATGACAGGACCTACACAATCAGGGCAGACATTGCCAGTGGGGCAGTTGACGGCCGAACCCTGGGATGCTGTTTAAGCTCACCATCTGATGTGGTACTGACCAATGGAGTGTTGTGGAAGGAAACTCTCGCATGTTCCTATGGCCTTGGGTACATAAACTCTGTTCCATCTGATTTAGTAATCGACGGTGGTTTTTCAGACTGGGTCACAAGGGAACTGGTGGATGACATTAACGAGAATTCCGTTGGCAAGTCCAGCCAAATAGACATAGAAGATTATGGGGCAGTTGATGACGGCTCTGGACTATTCTTGCATTTCTCCACTGCAGACAATATAATGGCTGGCGGTCTTATTCCAAATACCAATACAATCAGGGCCCCAGGAGACCCGGATGATTCTGAAACCCCAACAAGCCCGGACTCTGACAGGGACGGCATCCCAGACGATGAAGAACAAGCTGGATACGAGTATGACTTTAACAATGATGGAATCCCAGACCAGGAAAGCCAGATTGACGGAAGACCAGATGTGGACGCCGATGGTGAGGCAGATTATCCACTGGGTGATGATGAATGGCTTGTATGGGAAGAGAATGGAATGACACTGGCAGAGGCCTTCATAGGAAGGCCAGACATGCCAGAAGTAACTGGCGAAGACACAGCCAGAATTTACATTGACTCGGATGGTTCGACTTTCACAGGATATTCAATAGGTGGCATAGGTGCCGACAGAATGGTTGAGTTCACAGGAAAGAATGGAAAGGTGAATAATGCCAGTTTCAACACATTTTCAGGAACACATTCAAATATCTGGAACTGGACATTCCTGGAAGAACCAACCTACATGAAAGATACAAATGAAATGGAAGCCTATGTTACCCTCAACACAGGAAACAATCCGGCAGTATGGTTTGAAATTGAATCCTGGGACGAATCCTGTGACGATGCTTCCCTGGACACCATTGCAGTTGAACTGGCAGCCACAAGGGCCAGCATCCAGGACCAGACAATGGCCGGGGATATGCTTGAACTTAATGAGGTTACTTCTGGTAACGGCTCGGCAATTGGTGATAAATTCGGATGGAACGTGTCCTATGCTGGTGATGTTAACAATGATGGAGCTGACGATGTTGTGGTTGGCGCACCTTATGCAAATAGCGGTGAGGGCGCTGCCTATGTGTTCTTTGGCTACACTGGTTTCAATGTTGCCAATTCAAATTATATGGAAGCAGCATTTGCAAATGTGACCATCCTTGGCTCAGTAGCTGGAGATCATTTTGGCTGGGATGTTGCCGATGCTGGAGACCTGGACAATGACGGCTATGATGACCTGATTATAGGCGCACCAGATTCAACAAACGGAAATGCATACATCTTCTATGGTAAAGGCCTAAACTGGGAACATTTGACAGATGACGGTTCCTGGGACCTTGCATCTGTAAGTGCCAATGTAACCATATCCGGAGAGGCCGCCGGGGACAAGTTCGGGGCCAGTGTAAGTGGTGCTGGCAATTATGATAATTCAGGAAATGTGGATGTCATCGTAGGCGCACCGGAAGCGAATTCTGGAAAGGGTAATGCCTACATTTTCTATTCCGATGGAAGTATACCAACAACCGCTGCAACTGCAGACACAATTTTGAATGGTAGATATGCCAGCGGAAATTTTGGAGCTTCAGTATCCTCTGCTGGAAATACCGATGCATTGGGCGGCACCGAGGTTATAGTGGGAGAGCCTGGCAAGGAGAGAAGTTATGTTTATTACACCCCTGTCGAGGAAACTGCTGATTCTGATATTCCAGTTAAAGTCATGCTGACCAATACATATACCAGCACTCAAAGCCAGGATAATACGCATGAACATTTGAAAGAGAGTTATGTGGCTGGCAATTACTTCTCTGTGGGTGCAGAAACCAATTCTTACATCAATCCATTCATATCCACCAATACTGCGTATAAGATGCAGGTGCTCTATCTTCAAGCCGAACTTACAAGCGGTTTCTTCGAGGAGCTTCAGTGGCGTACATCATCAGACAGTTCAGGAGTATACGGCACATCCTATTTCAGAATCTGGCTATGTGATATTGGCGGCCTTACAGCCCTGACAACAGATATGACTGACACTGGAAATTACAATAGCCTCATCGCAAACCGCGCACTTGTTTATGATTCAAGCAATGTTGAACTCCAGGGCATTGATGATGGCTGGGGCTTTATCTTTAACATAGGCTCAGATGCAGGATACTCAGATTTCAATTATGATGGTGTTGGCAGTGTTCTATTTGACATAGAATGGTCAGGTTATGGTTCAGGTCCTAGCCTTTCAACATGGTATGACACCTCTGCAGTAAACAGGCTGGTCATTGACGGCGATAATGATGGAGGCGGAACCGGTGATGGGGCATTTGGTTTCTACTCATATATGAACTTCGGCCTCAGGGATTCATCAGCCATGGAACACAAGTGGACTGCAGATATTCCTTCCAGATCAAATTGCACATTCTTTGTGGAGGCCAATCATACATCCAATGCAGAGGGCGATGATTTCCAGTTCTATTATTCCATAACCGGCGAAAATAGTGTCGGCGGAACAGGCTGGACAAGCATGCTGACAGTTACCCAAACATCAGATACCGATACATATCAGTCCTATTCTGACAATGCTTTGAACGATTTCTTTGGCACCTTGTATATAGGGGTAGTGGACACAGACCAGACCTCTACCAATTCAGCATTGGACATCTTATCAGTGGACCATCTCTACATAAGGACCATACCGTTCAAGGAGCTGATTGGAGAGAAAACAACTCAAAATACAAATTATCTCACGGCAACCAATGTTCCTGATACTGGCACGGAATCAGGCACCCATACAGACACACAATCAAGCAATAATGTATATCATAGTATAACCGAGGTTAGTGCTGCTGCGACCTATGATGAGGACTTTGCTGCTTCGGAAACAGCCAATGAATCCGCATCAGTTACAGTTGATCACGAAGATACCTGGGTCCTAGACGGCACCACAGAGGACATTGTTGAGGATCAGATTACTGGCGGCACCAGCACAACCACCCTTATTCCAACAGAGGGCTTTGAGAGCGCCACCTGGCCCGCCGGTTGGACCGAAGCCGCAGGAACGTCTTGGAACCCGGAAACCAACTTTCCATATACTGACTTGTACTCTGCAGATTTTGATGGCGCCACTGGTGGAGGTGTGTCAGGCACCCTGCAGTCCCCAGCAATGGATACCTCAACTGCCACCAGCATCACTGTTGATTTCTGGTGGCGGGAAGATGATGCGGATACCGCTAATTACGAGCTATACTACTATGATGATACTGGGACTTGGGATCTAATAGAAGATTTAGCAGTTCTTCAAGCAACCGAGGATACCTGGTATCAATATCAAGAGACAATAACCGATTCACAATATTTGCACAGTGCTTTCCAAATTCAATGGCGTGCAGTCCTTGCAAATGGGGAAGCCGCATGGCTGGATGATGTGAACGTAACCATGGAAGTTATAACCTCACCATATTACAGCCTGGAGCACAAATGGACCTTCACAACCACTCCATCATCGGCCAATCAATATGAGTTTAGACTTCATGCTGGCTGGGATATTGGAGGCAGTCCAAACGATGAATTTATGTTCTATTATGCAACTGAAAATTCCGGAGATGTTGGAACTGCCGCATGGACATACATGTTCTCGGTAGAAACCCAGGCATTGTCATCTTATACCTTCGACCTGGATGCAGATGGATACACTGGTGGAGCATTCTACGTTGGAGCTATTGACAATACATCTGCCAATAGTCAGGCAGACACTCTGGAAGTGGATTACATGTGTGTCAATACCACGGTAACCCCAGTAGCCACAAGATTGGAACATAAATGGACTATTTCTGTTGCTTCAACAGGCACAGACACCAACTTCAATCTGGAAGCTTACCGCACTGACCAGGATGGCGAGAATATGGAGTTCTATTATTCAACAACCGGCGCCGGAGTGGTCAGCACCTGGACAAAGATGCTGGATGTAACAGCCACTAGTGACCCTGGAACTTATCAGACATTCTCCGACGCAACACTGGATGCTTTCACTGGAACACTTTATATCGGCGTCATTGACGATTCCACTGCCGATTCAAATACAGATACAATATATGTTGATCACATGTATGTGAGTGTGGGAGGAGCAACTCTGGAGACCTATTTCGGCTGGTCTGTTGCAGACGCTGGAAATCTAAATGGCGGCACCAATGGCGATGTCATAATCGGAGCTCCAGCAGACTCAAGCTCTACTGGAAAAGCATTTGTCTATCTTGACGGAGATTTCGAAACATCCACATCCAGAACAGACACCTCTCAGGCAGATTTTACAGCATCTGGCAGTAGTTTGGCCACCACCAATCCCAGCAATAATATATTTGCCACAACCACAGGCGAGCTCAATCTCACCTCCAACATTATAATTGAAGATGACTTTGAAGATGATGCTGGTCCAGACCCAGACGACCCGCCATGGGGTGTTCCGACACAGGCGACAAACACTGACGTAGCAATCTCCACTACTGTTGCCTACGGCGGCTCCCAATCATTAATGCTGGATGATGATAGTGCAACAGCAGATGCTGGCTGTGCTATAATCAGGGATGATTTTACAACTACCACAGTTGGAGCATTTGAGTTCTGGGCAAGATGCGCAGATCAGGGAACCTCAGAGGAAGAATTTGCAATAATATTGAGAAGCGGCAATACCGATGCAATCGAGGTTGGTTTCAATGACGGGGCCTTTGCCCACCAGACAGAGAATTTGGTCAGTTCTTTGAGGCCCTACGTAGCAAATCAATGGTATCATTTCTTGGTGGCATTTGACTGTGATACTGATTTATTTGATTATTATATTGATGGAGAATTGCAAGGAGCTGGGCTTGGTTTCACTACTCCCGTGACCACTGTAGACAATATCGAAATAACAACAGAACCATGGAGCTTCGCAGACCCCGCTCTAAACGATGGACAGGCACTGGGATATGTTGATGACATCAAGCTATACACCCTTAACTCACCAGGAGAGTACACATCAGCTACCACCACAACTTCGTATTATATTACAGCCGTGAAGGCATACTGGAACATGACCGCACCAACAGGAACAACTTCATGGATTAACATATCAAGAGATGGTGGAACAACCTGGAATCAATCCGCCATATACAATGGTGTCTGGTACACATTCCCAACCGAGGTTGTGGGTAAAGAGTTGCAGTACAAGATAGAAATGGCAACAACACATATTGGAAGTACATCAATCCTTCACAATGTCAGTCTTTACTATCAATACTGTAATGCTCCAGATGTAACATATATCGGTGAAGTTAATGGCGACAGGTTCGGATACTCGGTTGCTGGACTGGGTGATTATAATGGTGACACATTTGGTGATGTGATAGTTGGAGCGCCATTCAATGAAAACAGTTCCATTGCCGGCTCAGGTGCAGCATACATATTCAATGGCTCCAATTCCATAGCCAGTTCAATATATGCATGGCACGCAGACTATGTCAATTACTCATATGATGAAAATTCGTATTTCGGCTGGTCTGTGGACATGGCAGGAGATCTGGATGGGGACAGTGAGCAGGACATTATTGTGGGTGCTCCAGGCTTCGACAGCACCAATAGTGATGCAGGAAAGGCCTGGATTATGTGCATTGTTATTCCAGTGCCGGAATTCACTGCTGGCCTAATTGCAATAATCATACCATTTGGAATGTCAGTTTTAGTTATCAGAAGGAAGAGAAGGGGGAAGAAACATGCCACCACAGGGTAAGAGGATGAATGAGGAATTTTTAAGAGCTTGGCTGGATTTTAGAACTAAAAAGACAGACCATTAAAAAATAAGGCAATAAAGCAAAATGCTTAATGCGGGTGTTACATACTCCATGGCATGAATTTCGAAATATCTGTGAGTCGTAATGCCCCGCTAACTTCTCTGGATGACCTGGAAGAAGTATGCGCCATATTTCTCGCTGATATAGGGTATCTGCCCAAGGGATACGGCCCCAGGACCGGCGTGACCGAACTCAGGGACAGTGTTCCATTTCGGCTTTTTGTGGACTTTTTTCTTCTAAGGAGTGACAAGACCTGGCTGGTGGAAGAACTTGCCCATGAGCTAAAGACCTCCAAGCCTACCATTTACAGGCATATCAAGAAGCTGAAAAGCATGGACCTGCTTGAGGAGGCATATCTTGATGTCGAAGGAGGAGCACAGCGCAAGGGCTACAAGCTAAGATACGGCAGCCTGGGAGATGCCTGGCATTTTGCCGAGGAACATGTTACCGTTGCCATGGCAAACTATCGGAAGACCATAGATCATATTCAGGTACTGGCACAGAAGAAAAGGAAGTGAGAAATTGAAAAATGACAAAGAAGATAATGGAATAGTTTTGACAGTTGGCTCAAGGTACAGCATAAAATCCCTAGAGTCCAGGGACAAACCACTGGTAAGCAGCGGCAAGTTCCTTGGATACACGGCAATAGGCCATGATGAGGGAATGGCAATGGAACTGAACGATACCCATGGTGAAGAGGCAGGACGAGTAAGAATAATACCCACTCATACCATTATTTCAATTGACATAATCGAGGCCGCGGAGAAGACAGATAAGAAAAAGCCAGACTCTGGAACCATGTTCGGATGAACAATCAGCATAGCAGAATGTTCATCTTCTGAAAACGTCATACACTTATATCTATCTGGCTCAAAAGCCAGATTTGCTTTATTTACATAAGCACCGTGTATGACCAACATCCCACACAGTTCTATATGTAACTTTAATATTATACAGTTCAATAAAGGTATTGTATGCCACATATATTCGACACCTCGAGCCTTGAAGGCAAAATTCTATTACTGGTTGTTGAGGTTTATCCTCTCACCCTGAAGGACATATCCAATTATCTAAATACCTCGGCCAAAAAGGTAGATATTAGTATCAAAACCTTGGCAAGAAAGGGATTGATTGGCCTTGAACCATTACCTGACGGAACCACCTATGTGACACTGGCAAGTGGGGATTTTACATTCAAAGGGAAGGAAACCGAACAGATGAAGCGCGTTCAGGAAAAGATGAAAAAACGTCAAGAATGGCATCTGCCAGATGATGATAATAATGTGATGTACGGATAAACAACCAGCATAGCTGTATGTTTATCTTCAATAGGTCGTACACGATAAACATCCGAGCTTACTGGCTCGGATTTGATTTTTGAAATAGGTGTCGTGCACGACAGGCCATTCCCCTATTCCATGCTCATTTCCCTGAACCGCATTTGCCTGTGCTTTGTCTCTAAAAATCGGTAAACCGCAGAATGTTCTGAGCCTTCCAGCAGCATTTCCACAGCACGCCTTGATGCATCCATGGACATAAGGTCACCAATAATACTGACAGTATTACCGTATATTGATAAATCTGATTCGGACAATTCTTCAATTAGGCGTCGAGTCTTGCCGTCTGTGCCAATGAGTCTGGCTCTTATTCTGTGAACATGTTTGCGATTCTTGCCAGCAAAGTCCCTTATATCCACAATTGATAGGTACATATCCTCATTGGTAAGCCGCATTGCCTTCTCAGGAGCAAAGCCCCTGGCAATGGCCTTTACAATGTCTCTGGCAGCAAGCCCAACCAATCCCTGCTCAATGGCTTCGGTTTTTGGAATAATTGTGACATCGCCAAGTTTGGTGTCTACTTTTAAGGTCACACCGCAGCTATGCTCTATCTGTGTCTTGACTGTACCGTTTGGGCCTAATAGGGCGCCAACCCTATCTTTTGGAATCTTCACGTAGAGCATTTTTTGCCTCTTTCAGGTCTTCAAACATGACCTTCTCATCTGCCTGGATACCTAATCGTTTAAAATACCTTGCCAGATTTTTCAGGTCTCGTTCAAGAAACTCCCTGGTCATTGGGTGGGTGGTGAGAACTGCCTGGCCCACGTCAATAATGGTATACCCAGCTTCAGTCATTAAAATATTATATTCAGAAAAATCTGCATGAACAAGCTTTGCATCAAGATATATCTTTTTCAAATCCTCATACAAGGCATCGAAGAGTTCAGATGGCTCTTCAATTTCCACGCTTCGCAGATGCGGTGCCGGACTTCCGTCGGTCCCAATGAACTCCATGACAATGACGTTCTTTTGACAGGTTATGGGCTTGGGAACTGGAATGCCATTGGAATGCATTCTATCCAGGTTGCGAAATTCTTTCTGGGCCCACAGATGAATGGTTCGTCTCCGATTTTTCCCAACACCCCTGAACCTTACATCACCTGAGATGTATTTCTGAATATGATTGAATGTGGCATTATTGTCTCGATAGATCTTCACTGCCACAAAGTCCCCATCATGGGTTGTAGCACGGAAAACATTACCTTCCTTGCCTGTGGCAATTGGAAAGT
>DAOVXH010000197.1 GCA_030636255.1 Methanomassiliicoccales archaeon | reverse complement strand
TCCTTTGTTTCTTCCATTTTTCCTGTGATGCCTCTTAGTTTGAGAATCCCTTCACAGAGTCCCATAAGCAATTTGATTAAATGCGGGCTCGGTGTCTCTTCAAACTTGATATGGATTTCCTTGTCACTTATCTTCACTATCTGGAGATTGTTAAGGTCAAAAAGAATAATGAAATTTGAGAAAGACTCGTAAATGCTCTTTTCAGTGTCTCCGAAAAGATATCTGGCATTGTCAAATTTAAGGTTGGCCATAATATGGGACCCCATCTCGTAGCTCAGGGACCTTCCCTCCTGGCCTTTGTCCCCTTCTACGCGCTCCAATGTACCTTCCAGCATTACCAGAGTATGCCATGTACCTGGCTTGAATGTCTCGGCATGTCCGGTCATTCGTTTCAGGTCATCAGCCAGCTTTGCGCCCCACTTCAATGAGATATAATCAATGACGCTGGTCAGTATTGCGCCCTTGACCTTTCCTCTGTTTCCCAGCTCATCTAATGACATGCCATTGATTGTGGAGATTATATGCTCCGCATCATCCTTGTGGCCCTGAATTGACAGGGCAAAACCAATTTTCGAGGCTAACTGTTCCAGATGCTGTGGCGCAATCTCATCCGGTACTATTCCCAGAGATTTACACTGAGATTTAAGGGCCATCTTTGCCATTAGGTCTCCCACTAATGGCGATAGAAGTTTTTCGATTTTTATAGCATATTCATTTATCACTATAATCCCGTCCCTGTGTTATCTGGCATGTATTTCAATTCCCTGGTTTTCCGGTGTCTGGTTCATCATCCATTCCCATATCTCCGGCCACCAGCCTTACACTCATTATCATCTGATTAAATGCTTTTCCCAATTCAGTAATCTCGTCGTTCCCTGATTCATCTACTGATACATTTAGATTTCCTGTTTTGATGCTTCTTGCAGCATCTATCATATTGGTCAGACGTGAGGTCATGGTCCTTGAGAGTGCTAGGCCAATTCCAACCGCTAGTATGATAGCCACAACCACACCAACTATAATAGAATTATTGAGGGTGGTGCTTGCATTGTTCTCATCTGCCTCCAGGTCGGCGATTCTACCATCCATCATATTGATGATATTGCTGATGCCAATTGTTTCATCGTTCATGGCGATTTCTGTCAAATTATTGAGCTTTTTCAGCACATCACTGACATCTGCCAGTTGAAAATTCGCATACAATGTCGCGTTCTCTGTAAAACATTCATGTGCTTCATCAAGGATATTCTTAACCTCTTGGAAATCATTGGCTATTTCTTCATGTATTCCATGTCCGGTACTTTCTTCAAAATCACTAAGAAGTGCTTCTGACATTGCAAGGTTCGCAACATGGGTATTGTTTTTTGCCAATATGTAATCATCAATCTCGCTGACCTGGAATGTGGTGAAGCACCTGGCAGCCATTGCATTCTCTTCGTAGATGGCAAATCCGAATTCCAATATATTGTCCTGTTCCTCCCGGACTTCCTCAACCTCTGCCTTGATATTCTTCACATTCTCTTGTAGCACCATGGCTAACCCGCCAATGGCAATCAACACCAATGCTACAACCAGAAATCCCGCTACTAGCTTCGCTCCTAATTTCATATTAATTCCCTCTATTGTTCAAGCCCACCAGATATACGATTCATAGCATAGTCGGGACTATATTTATACTGTTTGAGAATAAAATATTTTATTGTCTTAAATTGACTATGGAAAACATCATTATCGTGATAACACATACTCTTAACTCTGTTAACTTTCAACCCTCCTGGCCAGTAATCATAAATTATTTAGAAGATACAGTGGAGGTCAAACATGGATAAATAGAAATATGTAATCAAATCTCCCAGTTGAGATGACTAAGGTAGTTGTAATTGGAATGGGCTATGTTGGAATTCCTGCCGCAGCACTGTTTGCAGATGTTGAGGGATTTGAGGTTACAGGAGTTCAGAGACGTAGTCAGCGTTCTGGCTGGAAGATTGACTGGCTTAATGAGGGCAAAAATCCCATAGGCGGTGATGAACCTGGCCTTGAGGAATTGCTTCAGAGAGTTGTTAAGAAAGGCTCTTTCAAGGTCGAGGACAACTATGAAGTTGTCAAGGATGCCGATGCAGTTCTAATTGATGTCCAGACACCCACCGATGCAGACCATGTTCCACGCTATGAGTCATTGAAAGAAGTAAGCCAGAAGATTGCTCCCTTCCTGAAACCTGGCGCACTTGTGGTAATAGAATCCACTGTTGCCCCAGGTACAACCGAGCATATGGTGAAGCCGATTCTGGAAGAAGGTTCTGGAAAGAAAGCTGGTGTTGACTTTTACTTGGCATTCTCATACGAGCGTGTCATGGTTGGTCGTTTATTGTTCAACATAACCGAATTGCCTAGAATTGTAGGGGGAACAGACCCAAAGAGCACAGAACTGGCCATGAAGCTTTATTCCAATATTGTGAAGGCTGAACTTCATCCCACAGATTCCCTGACTGCAGAGGTGGCCAAGGTTGTGGAAAATACCTATCGTGACGTTAATATTGCATTTGCCAATGAAGTGGCAATTGCCTGCGAGAGCCTGGATGTAGATGTTTATCGCGTTCGGGAACTGGTGAACACCCTGCCAAATATACCTGGCAATCCATCTACTAACCCAGTAAGGAACATGCATTTCCCTGGTGCCGGAGTAGGCGGCCACTGCCTTCCAAAGGACCCCTGGCTGTTCAAGTACGGTATTGACAAATATGGTAAATTTCCATTCGAGCCAAAGATAATCATCCGGAGCCGTGAGCTAAATGACTGGATGCCAATTCATGTTGT
>DAOVXH010000040.1 GCA_030636255.1 Methanomassiliicoccales archaeon | reverse complement strand
GGGTGTTGCCGTGGTGGCACTAATAAAAATTGATTGAGCAGACAAATCTTCGGGATTTGAATGTTCATTAGCAATAGCTATGCGGCTATAACCTGAATTTTAATAATATTGTTATAAGCTGACACTAATGTAAAAAATAATTAATTAAAATCGAGGCTTCCTTGGCTTGGACTTTCTTTGAGATGGAGGCCTGGGGTCTGTACAATAAATACGCTTGATGTCCCTGGCAACAGCGGTGCCTCTGCGTGTGCTCCTATTAGTCAATTTTATGGAGTGGATCTTGGCCTTCATGCCGTCAACCTCTATTATCGATTCAACTTCAAAGACTTCTTCAGGGTCAACCTCAATTTCCAGAGATTTGGTCTTGCCGTCCCTGTTTATGGATATCTTTACCTTGGCCATGTCAAAGTTGATTGTCCAGAGTGTCTTTACCTGGCTGATACTGGCATTTTCCACACGCTGTCCATCCACTTCAATACCTGATATCTGAAGACGTTCATCTTCATGCATGAACTCGTCGCCAATTGCAAGCTCCCAGTCTGCAGAAAACTCAGCTCGGATTTTTTCACTCTTGTCGCCACGGCTGATTATCATTCGCACAGGAACCTGGCTAATTGCTTCAAGAACTTCCTGGTGAACCTTGCCGCACTTTGTGCATTTCAGAAGCATTTCCAATTTCTTCTTACCTCTCATGCGTCCCTTCAGTGTCTTGTGTAATGTTTCATCATCACAGTCCGGGCATTCCGCGTGCATGGATTGGGGTATCTGTTCCATTATAATGCTCCCTTGATTTCCTGGGCTATTTGCTTTGCAGCTTCCCTTGGGTCATCAGCCTGATAAATAGCTCGACCAACTATCACATAGTCCGCACCGGCTCTGATGGTATCAGATGCTGAACCGCCCTGGACTCCAACGCCTGGCGAAAGAATCTTCAAATCGCCTACCAACTGACGGAGCTGTTTTACCTTCTCTGGACGGGTTGCAGGAGCGATTATTCCGGTTGCTCCGGTTTCAACAGCCAATTTGGCCATGTCCTCTGCAACTTGCATGAGATATCTATCTGCTCCAGGGTGGCTCATCTCTGTTACCACAAAAACGTCCATATTACCAGCTGCACTGACACATGCCTCCACAGAATCCTTGCCTGGGAATGCCTGGCATATCACCCCGCTGGCTCCGGCGATTCTGACCTGCTCAACAATAAGTCTGTTGGTGTTTGGAATATCTGCAACCTTGAAATCGCAGATAACATCCACCATGCCTGCCAATTCACGAACCGCTTCCATTCCACATGCCAGTACAAAGGGATAATTTACCTTAACAGCATCAATAAATTCAGAGGTCTGGCCTATGATCTCCATTGCTTCATCGCAATCTGTAATATCAAGTGCCAGAATAAGTCGGGATTCGAGCTTCATGGTTAGGGAGAAAACAGTCCTGTTTATAATATTATTCCAGGCTCTCCTTGCATGTAGGGCACATCAACTGGCCGTCCATGAATTCCAGCATACCTGAATAACCCTTGCATGATTCACAATAGCCAGATGCCTGCTGTATGGAGTCTGCAATATATTCTCCTGAAGGCATACCAATATCTGCAAGCTCCCTGGTGATTTCTATCATCTGGGGCGCAATCTGCAGAATATCCCGGGCATTCACAACACCTTGAAACTGACCGTCATGCAATACAACAAGTTTTCGAAGCTTTAGGCTGGCCATTTGTTTGGCTGCCTCCATGATTCCAATATGCCTGGGTATCCAGACAAGTGGCGAGCTCATTACATCCCGAAGCTGTGTTTCTGCAGGATTCTTCCTCTCGCTAAGCACCTTTCGAACCATGTCCCGCTCTGTCACAATGCCTATGGGCTTTCCCTCATCAACAATAATCACACAGCCAGAGCTATGCTCCACCATCTTTGCAGCTGCATTTTCCACAGACTCAAAGGGCTCCAATTGCGGTATATCTGTGCTCATTATCTCAAGTACTGGTACTTCGGCTTTCATTGTATTCCCGATGATACTATGTACCCAGACATATTAAAAGCTTTTTCAGAAAGCTTTAAAAACCTGTAAATTTTTGATTCTTATAACGAAGGTTTTTATCATGGATTCCAATATACAGCCGATAATATGAAGGAACTCAGTGAGGGAGCGAACAGACTGGTGGGCCAGGCAGCCTTTAATGTACTGGCCAAAGCCAAGGAACTTGAAAAACAGGGAAAACATGTTCTTCATTTTGAGATTGGAGAGCCAGATTTTGACACTCCGGCACATATAACCCAGGCAGCCGAGGAAGCACTGGAAGCAGGGGAGACACATTACGTAAACTCATATGGAATTCCAGAATTGCGGGAGGCAATCTGCGACGAGATAGAACTTACTCGCGGATTTAGACCGGATACGAACCAAATACTGGTATGCCCAGGCGCCAATCCGATAATTTTCTTTGCAGCAGCATGCCTCATCAATCCAGGGCAAAATATGGCCCTACAGGACCCAGGATTTTTAACCTACTATTCTGTTCTGGATTATACTGGCATACGTGGAAATATGGTACGGCTGAAAGAGGAGAATGACTTCCGCATGGACCCTGAGGACCTCAATGATGTAATTGACCAGGACACCAGGATGATTCTTGTGAACTCGCCTTCAAACCCAACTGGTGGTGTTCTGAAAAAATCTGAAGTTGAAAGAGTGGCCGAGATAGCTGAGGAAAAGGACCTCTACCTGCTCAGCGACGAAATATACAGCAAAATGACCTACGATTTGCCACATTACACTCCATCGGTTCGTGATGAATGCAAGGAACGTACAATAATTCTTGACGGATTCTCCAAGGCCTATGCAATGACCGGCTGGAGGCTGGGATACGCTGTTGGCCCTGCTCCAGTAATAAAAAAGATGGGGCTGCTTCTTCAAACAATCGTAAGCTGCACACCCCCGTTCATCCAGCATGGTGGAGTTGCCGCGCTCAAGGGCCCTCAAAACATTGAAGGGTGGATGAAGCAGTTCAGAGAAAGACGTGATGTTCTGGTAGAAGGATTCAACAGTATTCCAAAGCTCAGCTGCGTAAAACCAGAGGGAGCGTTCTACGCATTCCCTAACATAACTGAAACAGGAATGACCAGCCAGGAATTTGCTGATTATGCACTTGAGGAACTTGGTATAGCACTATTGCCAGGAACAGCATTCGGGCCTGGCGGAGAGGGATTTGTTAGATTGTCCTATGCCACAGCCATTGATGATATCAAGATGGCCATTGATAGGTTGAGGAAAGGGTTGTAGTCCCTAAAGTTTAAATGGGTTAATGGATTGCACCGAGAATAGACAGTTTATCCTTGATGGCTTTTGCCATCTGCGGACACTGGATGAATCGTTTCACGTTTCATCCGTGCCTCGACGAGTAAACTCGTCTCAGTGCCACTGTGGCTTAGAGGTATAGCGATTCATTGGTAATGAATAGGTCGAGGGTTCAATTCCCTCCAGTGGCTCTTTATTTTCTTTCAACAACTTCGCTGTGAAAATAAAGACAGATGGAGCCCTGAAGGGGTTCCATTGTGTTTTGATTTTTACTCCCAAATCTAATTGGTAAAAAACAAGAGAATAGTAGGCCCACCAATTACACAGTGCCTCCTATGGATCTAAATCTTTTTTCAATAATTGCATCGAAAAGATTTAGAAAGATGGAGTACCGAAGGAACTCCAGCGGCTCTAATTTTTTTCTATTAGCTAATATAAGCAGTAAAATTAGATGGATGCTAAAAGATTCGAAATTATTTCAGAAATAAAGAAACCAGACCGCAATTATGATTTTGTATATTTGGTGCTAATACTATATCAAAAACTCTTCAATCCCACTTGGGCGGTCTGTGATTTCTCCAATACCTAATAGGGCTTTCTCAATTTATATACTTTATGAAAGAAATAGTGAAAATAGTGAAAGTTTTACACTACCAAGTAGTTTTTACCTTTCTCTGTTAGTTCTAGAATTTTCTTCCTACCACGCTGAACTTCATTCACAATTCCCAGTTCCTCAAGCTGCCTTATTCTGACTCTCATTGTTGGTTTGCTAAGTTCAAAATAATCTCCTATTTCAGAATAGGACGGCAATATACCTTCATTGTTCAAACTGTCTATGTAGGCTATTGTATTCATAAGTTTATCAGGCAGCTTAATAAGAGAATCACTGGGGATAATACTGACAGATTCTTTTTCTATTAATCGGAGGTCCTTTTCTGATATGGCAGTGGGGTCAATGGAAAGCAATACAATAAAATTTTTAATCATTGCCAGGTCTTTCAGATACTGAACAAGATTGAGTGTCTTTTTTGGGCCAATTCGAGATGCAAGATACTCGACACAGTCAATATGAATAATTTGTCCACTTGGCAAATTGGACAATAACTCATGAATTTTTTTGTAACTTGGTTTTACATGGTTTTCCTTGTCTGTCTCTGAAATTGTTATATGGTCAAAGGAGTATTCAATTTTGGCCTGAAAGTCCTTTCTGGCCCTCCGGGATACCAGTGTCCCCAAATTACCAAACATTAGAAGTTCTTTGAAAGCCTCAATTGACTGCTTGGCCATTGGCTCTTCGGATAGGTAAACCTTTCCAGGATCCAGTTTAAATTTCATGAGTTTTTTGCGCATTTCCATTTCTGCTAATTTTCTATCAGTAATATCCCTGGCAATCATCTGGATAGCATAAAATTCCCCATCCCGTTTAATCGGACTGGGAAAGGTTTCAATCCACTTGGATTTTCCACCGCTCAAACTCAATTCAACTTCCCTGCTAACTATATCCTTTCCTTCAATCATGGACTGAAACCTCTTACCAAATGTCTCCAATTGGGATTTATCTAGGAGACCTAATTCATCAAATTTTTTTCCAATTATTTCCTCAAGTGGCAATGACATAAGCTTGGAGGTAGCTTGATTGCATTCCATAATATAACCGTCCATTCCAAGAATGACAATGGCCTCAGGAGAAAATTCGAATAGACTTCTGTATTTTTCTTCACTGGCTATAAGGGCTTCTTCTGTCTTTTTCTTATTGGTGATATCATTGACCATTCCAAGAATGTGAGGGTCTTCGCCTATCATCATCAGGGAATATCTCATTTCCAAAAGCCTGTATTCGCCACTGGAATGCTTAACCCGAACCTCACAAGTAGCCTGCTCACCGCTGAGTGCCTTGAATACTGCCTCGACAGATTGCTTTTCATCATCCGGGTGCCTATTGGTTCCGGCACGTTTTCCAATCCATTCTTCTGGGTCATGGCCCATTATTCTTCCAGATGCAGGGTTAATAAACTTATAATTAAAATTCTCATCAATGACAAAAATGCCATCAAAAGAATTGCTCACAACAGCATCCATAAATTCTGTTTTCTCTTTCAATTCTTCTTCAAATTTTAGCCTCTGGGTTATGTCCACTATTGTTCCATGAAATCCAATTAATTCTTCATCTTGCCAGATAGGTAATGTCTGGACCTCCATCCTTCTAATTTCATTATCTGTTCTTCTGATATTGTACACCCTGGCAGAATCAAATTTCTCTCCTTGGGCCAGTGCCTGGAGGTTCTTTGTTGCAAGCTCATAATCCTCTGGAGAGATAAAATCAACAAAGGCTAATGATGCATTGTCTTTCATTTTTATGCCTGTAAGTTCCATGGCCTTTTCATTTAGATAGGTTATATTTCCCTGCTTGTCCAGCACATAGAACCCATAGGATGATTGTTCTATGAAGGATTTGTATTTGGTCTCTGTTGTTTGCAATATCTTTTCAATCATCTTTTGGTCGGTTATGTCAATGGCTGTTTCAAATCTCACGTCACGACCATCTGGCCATCTAATTATCTGATCTGTGATAAGAAAGTGCCTTTTCAGAAATGGATTGTCATGTTCCCAGGCATGAGGCATTCCGGTTTTCATGATTAGCTCATTGGTGCAGAAGTCACATGGCTTTTTTCGCCCCTGAAATTCCTCATAACATTTACCTTCTATCATGGTTCGTCCAGTAAGGTCCCTGAACTTCTGATTCACAAAAAGAACTTCATGGGTAATTGGGTCAGCAACATACAGATATTCGGGATATTTGTTAAAAATGGTTGTGAAACAGTCATGCTGGTTTTTTAATTCTCTCTCGAGTTTCAATCTGTGAAATGCCAGTTCCAGATTTACCTCCAGCTCTTTTTCTTCAAATGGCTTGATGATATAACCGTAGGGATGGGTTCTTTTTGCTCGTTCAAGGGTGCCTTCATCGCTGTAGGCAGTAAGGTAAATTGATGGTATTCCAAATTTCTGAAAAATCTCATCAGCAGTTTCAATTCCATCCTTCTTACTCTTCAATTTGATATCCATGAGAATAATATCTGGCACATGTTTCTTTGCCTTTTCAATAGCATCTTCAGAACCAGCTACAGTTGCCACTACGGTATATCCGAGGTTTTTCACCTTTTTGGCTATATCCTTGGCTACAATGCCCTTGTCATCAACTACCATAATCTTGCCCTTGGTCTCTGTCATTTTAATGCCCCCTTTACTCGAGTGCGATAAAGGAATTATTACATTGTTTTGCATCATTTTCCTGCCTCCTTACTGAATATCAAAATGAATTTTGTTCCCTGTTCCTTTTCAAGTGTTAATTTGCCTTCCAGCTCATCTGCCAGGGTATTGACAAGTTGCAGACCAAGCGATTCAGTATCCCTGAAATTAATGTCCGAAGATATACCTTTACCATTATCTGAAACCTGGAGAATTAAATTTTCACCTTCCTCTCTGAGAATTATTTTGATTGATGGTTCTTCAATATTGACATTTAAAAATCCGTGCTTCAGGGAATTTGTCACCAGCTCATTAATTATCAAACCTAATGAAAGTGATATATCAACATCCAGGCTGATTTCTTGAATGTCCTGCTTAATCTCCAATCTTGGAACTCTCTCCAGTTGAGATTGGCTAATCTGGCCTAGCAGGCTGCCCACATAGTCCTGAATATTTATTGAAGACAAATCGCTTGACATATACAATCTTTCATGAATCAATGCCATTGATTTTACACGGCCTATGCTGTCCCTCATTACTGCTCTAGATTCCTCATCTTTCAATGTTTCTTGCTGGAGATTCAGCATACTAGACACTATTTGCAGATTATTTTTGACCCGGTGATGAATTTCCTTCAGTAAAATTTCCTTCTCCTTGCTCTGCTTCTCTAGTGTCTTGATATAATTTTGAATATTTCGGGTGAAAAGCCAGGTGGCAATGGCCACCACCAATAGTGATGCAATAACTGCCATGTAATTGTTCAGGGCCATTGTTTCAGCGTCTTGGACAAGGATGGTTCCCTGAGACTGCAGATAGATTTCTGCCAGGCCATAAGCTATCATGCTCAGCGCTGCAAATACAAATGAGCTATGGGGCCTGAGAAAAAGCCCAGATGTGATAATAGTGAATGGTAAAAGCAGGATTACCGCATTGGAATTCCCTCTGGCAATCATTCCAAGTGTAATGCCAATTATTATCACAAAAAGAAAAATATGCACTGCCTGTATAACATAGCCTTTCCTGCCGAGAAAGTAACAAATTAAAAGCATAGAGATAATAAAAGAAAAATTAAAAACAGTCATGGGGCCATATGATGAGTCAGGATTAATAATAGAGTGAAGAATCATTATGACAAGAGCAGATACTAACAATGCTAAAAATGACAATAGTAGAATATTGAATGATCTGCCCTTTATGGCTATCTCGGGATCATTATGCTCTACATGAATCAAGGTCTCATAGTCAAATGCCATTACCTCACCCGGGTTCAGTAGGCATTTTGCATATTTAACCTTTCACTGTGAAAATATTTTTTTCCTATAGGCATTCATATAGGCAAATTGATATATCTCCGGCAGATTAGCACCCCTGTGAAAAAGCCAAGAATGAGAAGATTCGGCATAGGCACCGGAACAAAAATCCAACAGGCAAATTTGAGGAAGCTAGCCAATAAGATGGCTGATAATCCCAAGATGCTGATTCCTAAATGTCAGAGCGAATGTGCTAAATGTGCTTTTGACAAGACACTGGTGAAACTCCAGAAAGTTCATTCCATGCGTAACAACCCTAATGCACTGAAAAAGCTGGCAGCAAGCGGGAAGCAACTTGAAAGAGGATATGCGGCAATGCTTATTCTGGCTGCAGAAACCACTCCAATAATGTTTGCCAATGCAAGGCTGCCCAGTGGTGATGTCAGCTACACAATGAGAGGCAAGATGAAGAAAGAAACATTAATAGGAATGCAGCATTTTGATGACCCTATATTAAGATTGCTGGCCTATTCTGAAATTGCACTTAAGAAAGACATTCACCTTTATTCTTCAAATGATGGAATATCCTGTTCTGGCAGGAAACCAAAATATCCGCCAGGCCTTCTTTCCGAGATACTCAGAGCTTCTGGATACTCCCTGAGAAAGAGCCAGGGTGCCTATCAATGCGAACATATGTCCGAACATGAGGGGCAGAGCCTGAACATCGAGATAATATCCATGAGCCAGTCAATACAGCTCTGCAAGGTCTGCACATCCAGAAAGGCCAACCTTTACACCGAATTGACAGGAAGGGTGTTGGCTAAAAATATAGGTGCAGATTTTGATATTTCTCTGGAACATGACCTGAAATGCATTTCCGGTGACGGTTGCACAGTATCAAATGCTGGATTTAACACTTCAGACCTTATGAGCCAGTATCAATTAGGGGCCATATCAGACCGGGAACTATTGGACAAGTATTCTCAATTGGCCAGAGAATCTTTGGCAGACCTTGGAAAGCCAATTTTTGTTCTGGGCAATACCTGCTATGAAGATGATACACAGGCATTCATTAAAGCTCTCAATCCCTCGGAGATTGAAGAAATTGCACTCAAAAGAGTCCTGAAAGCCGCACCAGAGCCAATAGTTCTGGACACTGCAACTCCCAATGCTGTTCTATCATTATTCTGGGACAAGATAGGTGCCAGCGCAATAAATGCAGTAATTGATGATAAAGAATTAGCCAAGAAGATTTACCAGGAGACCAGGGACTCAGGAAAGACTCCGGCCCAGATATTGCGAGACGCAAAGATACAAGCAAAGAGCAAGAATGTGCTGAACGCCCTGCCCACCCTTAAAGGTCTGGGAAAAATGGGAAAGCATGTTGATGAGGTTGCCAGGACATTCAAGGCCATGGGCAAGGAAGAAACTATTCGGCTAATTGATAAGACAGGCAAGGAAACAAAAATAAAAAGCACAAACTGCGGTTTTCTCAAGGCACTGGGCGCAATAAAAGGAAAAGAATGGCAGTTTACCAAAGAAGAACTTGATTATGGCGAATATCTATCTGAATTTACAAAGGCATTATTGAATTCAGAACCTGAAGATTATAAGGATGCAGTTCAGAATTTATTGACTGCCAGCGGTTCCGGGGAAACTGTTTCCTGAGTTCAACCCTCTTCGGTTTCTTCTGGGGAATCCTCGACCTCGAACACTGCAAGCAATTTTCTAGTATCCATCTCAACAGCCTGAATATCATCTGCATTTGGCTGTGTTTCCTCTGATATATCCAGCTCTTCAAATATCATGTTCTTGGGATACAGATGTTTAGCAATCTGAACCAGCCGCCAGTATTCCTTAAAAATCGGGTGGACATGTGAGTGTTCTTCGCGCTTGCCAGACCAGTAATCGTCGCATTCAAAGAGCAAGGCAACAAACCGCGCATGCAGCTTTTGTCTCTCCTGGCTTTTATTACGGCTCCGGCGCTTGACACATGGTATCTCCGGGCTGATGTCTGCTTTTGGTGGGGATTTCTTTTTTGGTGGCATAGAACTTAGATTGTATTTCGGGATTATGAATGTTTCCTATCCCAACTTGTACCGCAAAATCGCCCCAATATTTCCCAGGGCATCCAATTGCTTGCCAGCGTCATGATGTTCGCTGACCACAACTATTTTTGCACCTACCTTGCTGGCATTTTCCATTATGGTTTCGAAAATTCTTTCCCTGGCACTGCGGCTGTTCACCAGCAAGGTATCCACAGCATTGGCATTAATTGCATTCTCCACATCTGCCTTTCCATATGCGAATAATCCGTTCTTGCCAATCTCTGCCAGTAATTGTTCAACAAGCCTTGTTTCCTGGCCAACACGGGAGTCTTCCAGAACCTTTGAGCCAATACCAAGTTTGAGAATTTCCTGAACCCCGGCCATTCCTGACTGGCCGCTGGATACCACCTGGGCCTCGTCGAAGAATTTAGAGTATTTCTCACGGCCATACTTGGACATACCTTCCTTGGCAAATCCCGGCCCCAGTATTATCAGCGGTCCCGGAGCATTACCCTTGATGATTCCGATTACTTCCTCAAAGTATTCATCGGGTTTTTTAGCCTTTGTTGAGTAAAATTTACCTGATTTGCCAGAAACAACACTGGCTATGAATTTAATGCCATATTCCCGAAGCTGGGCAATCGTTGCCTCCTCGTCATCAATGGCTATGAAAGTTATTAGAGGTCTTTCCATGGTCTTTTCAGCCCTTTCTAAAACGTCAATCTGATGCCTTGTCCAGACCTTTTGGATTGTCATTTCCTCGTCAACTGTTATGTTAAGTGTATGGTATGAACCGATATCTTGAGGCCCTTCCTCTATTGTGCCGTGGACCCTTAGCCAGTCAGCAAATTCATGGAATTCCACTTTTTCCACACGAATACCTAATCGCATTTTCTTCTTTTCACCACGTTCGGCCCGGACTGCATCGGCCCTGGCTTCCTCTCTTCGAGTGGTAAATGCGAAGACCAGGTCATCTGGCTCTATTACATTATACAGGTACCACAGGTCGTCAAGAGTTTGCACTCGTAACTTTATCTTGCCTGTTTTGTAGTCCTTGTGGTTTATTCTCACGGCCTAACCTCATGTGTGCCATGTCCTTGCAATATATGTTATTAACTATCGTTCAGCCAATTGCAATTCCGTAGAGAATAAACAGAGCCAGTGACATTGCCAGGGAAAAATACTTCACAGCACTCATCCTTCGCTGATTCTCTGTTATGTCTGGTTCAATCCAGTCGTTCATATACATCCCATCCTAGACCAAAACCCATAACTTGAGCTTTAGTCCCATCCAAGGATGTATATATATTAATTTATATAAAAAGGTTCTGTATAGATAGCCAGGG
>DAOVXH010000168.1 GCA_030636255.1 Methanomassiliicoccales archaeon | reverse complement strand
TATCAATTGCCACAAGGTCGCCAAAGACCATCTTCAGGTTTCGAATCTTAATGTCTGGCATATTATTCGGCCCTCCTTGTGATATATCTCATCAACATCAGGGTGATAAATGAAACCACAATCAGCGCAATACAGGCCAAGGCAGCAGGATAATACTCTCCGGACTTCACCAGTCCAACAATGTACACTGGCACGGTATTTGCATCCTTCACAACCGATAGAGTTGCTCCAGTCTCTCCCAGGCTTCTGGTGAATGCCATAATTGCACCTGCCAGTATGGAAAATTTGATTGAAGGGAACATTATCTTTTTGAATACCATCATTGGTCTTGCTCCAAGGGTCCTGGCTGTTTCCTCGTATGTGGGGTCAACTTCTTCAAGAGCACCGGCAACATTTCTAACAACCAGTGGGAAAGTAAATGCCAGATGAGCCGAGATGACCAGTAAAGTAGTCCACCCTAGATTCAATGAGCCCCAGAACATTCCCAGGGAAATACCCAATGCAGAGGTTGGCACAATAAGCGGCACGTTCACCAGCAAGTCCAGAATATGAGACATTATCTTGTTCTTGCCCCTTACGATATATATGGCCAGTGGCACTCCAAAGAATAAATTAATAACTGTAACCACACCAGCCACCAGGAACGAGAATCCCATGGCATCCCAGAACGGAGGCCAGTCAACCGGAGATGCGTCTCCAGTAACAACAAAACTGAATATGAAAAATGACGGTATAATCAGAACAATAAACATGAATGCAAAAGATATTCCATCTTTAAGTTTCGGAAATACCCCCTTGCTGAACAATCTCTCTGGACCTGGAAATACCTTTCTAAGAGGCATTTTGAACTTCATTATCACTATTTTGATTATTACCAGTAATATAAGAGTTAGAATAACAAGCAGCATTGCAGTGAATGCCAGCTGAGGTTCAAACCCTCCGGCATGCTTCCATCCGCCAATAAGTGCAGGACCGGTTTGCATTGGGTAAGCAAGCTCTGCCATGTACGGAGTAAGCATTGCCAGTGCAGCCATTGTGCCGCCTGTTTCACTCAAACTTCTGGCAAAGCAGAGAATGATTCCAGTTACCAGTCCGGCTCTGAACAGTGGTAGAGTTATGGTTCTGGCAACTGTCAATGGTGGAGCGCCAAGTGTCTGTGCTGCAACCTCGTAATTTATGTCTATCTCGTGTAGGATAGCCGAAAGCGACCGCACCATATACGGGTAAGAGAACACTATGTGAAGCAAAATCACCAGAACGAAGGATGATGATGTCAGCCCAAGAGCTCCTGCAGCATGAACTCCGGGAGTTACTGCCCAGAATAGAGCAGTTGAAAAACCAAGTGCTGCTGTTGGAACTGCCAGAGGCATATCAATAAGAATATCAAGATATTTTTTGCCCTTGAAGTCTTTCCGAACAAGGAGCCAGGCCATTGGAAGACCTGCTACAAAATCTATAATCGTGACGATTGTGGCAATGATGAAGGAAATTTTCAGGGCACCAATTATCATGTCCCAGGGTCTTACGTCACCGGCCCGGAGATATACATCTGATTCCCATGAATCAATTATTGTTCCATTGGCATGAGCAATAGTAATATTTTGAAACATTGGGCCAACATGGATTATTTCATTGTATGTCTCGTTTGCAGAGATATTTATCCACCCGATTCCCGCAGTTGTGAATGAAGAATTTGAATAGTATTGAACATGGGTTTCATTATTATCGTCTAATTCATATATAGTGTAATTTATATAAATATTAGAATCTGTTTGAACACCCACTCCCATTGAGATGTTTTTTGTTATGTCAATTATATCAGGAGCAGGAAATGATGCAGTGGTATTACCCTGGCCAATATTGGTTTGAAGGTATGAGATTTCTGCGGGCTCAGCAAAAATATTCTCGCCCATATCATCCCAGCCAGTCACCGCATAGGTCAGCACGAAAAGTGTTGGAACAATAACCAGGACAATGAAGAAGGTGATTACTATGCCGTACCATGCCTTGACTGTGGACTTTTTGGCGATTGTTGCCGAAATCTTTTCTTTCAGGCTCATTTTGTTCCTCTTGTTCTCACTTAGGAGTCAATATATCGAGTCAAAAACGCCATGATACCTATACCTTCCCTATAGATTTTATAGAATCTATATAGATTTGTCAAATAATCATTTGCCAGAAATGACTGGCTATTGATTATAATTTACTGAGCAAATCCTGCAAAACCGCCTTCTGGTCCTGTGCCTTGACAACTCCAGAGGCTAAAAGCACCCCTTCCGCACCCAGCTCGATGGCTGTGGCAACGTCCTGGCCATTTTTAACTCCGGCACCGCAAAGAACTTTCACATTTGGAGCAACATCCTTCACAAGTTTCACTGAGTCTGATACTACCTCTGGATTGGCAGTTGTTACAGAAATATCTCCGCCAATAAGTTCTGGAGGCTCAACAGCAATGAAGTCAGGTCCGAACTTTGCATATGCCTGGCTTTCCTCCGGGTCCTTTGTGCAGACTATGGTTATTAAATCTAAATCTTTACAGCGTTTCACAAGTGCCTCAACATCTTCTGCTGGTATGCGGTACTCTGAATGATTGATTAATGTGCCAGTACATCCAATTTCCTTGATTGCTTCTGGAGTCACCCGGCCAGTGCTACTGCCTTGTTTTACATTGTCCACATGCTGGGCGAAAATTGGTAAATCAAAGATATCCACATACATGGCCATATCTATTTGTTGAGGGGCAATGGCAATGCTTTTTCCTGTGGCTATTGCCACTTCCTCGCATAGCTCAGCAAGCTTCTGACCGTCCAGGCCGCATGATTGTGGGTAGGTCTTCATGTTTATTGCTACAACTGGTGTTTCCAAACAATCACCCCATGGCTTCCCTGACAATACTGGCACTGCCCTTTGCACCAAATGACCTGAAGAATACCCTGGCTTCTGCATAACAAACTGCCTCGATTGTATCCACCAGCTCGGCATCCAGGCTCATGAACCTGTCATAGAAATGACCAAAAGCATTTTTCACATTCTTGCCAAATATGAGATTTTCTGGTTTCCCGGGATTTTTCGGGCCATAGGTTGCCTGGACCCAGTCCCATATTTCCTTGTAAAAGTCAGGGTCATAAACCTGAATAAGGTCAATGACAATATTTTGCCAGAATGTTGCAACATTTCCCTTGATTATGTCACCCTTTGGAAAAATGGTATTTATCAATTCCCTGGGAGTGCCAGTAATTCCGTGTTGGGCAATTCTCACATGAGAATCCATGTTTCTAAGGGCCTGGGCAACTGCCTTTGTCTGGTCAATGTCAATATTAACCTGCTCAATGGTGTTTCCATGCTCATCAAAAACATTGCCGTGGGTTGTGCCATTGGCGATGGCAAGAACATCTGGCTCAATGCCATTCTCTTTCAGTGCCTTGATAAATGTCACTGCTTCGTCAGGAGTGGTAACAACCTTTCCATCAGTATCCTCCTTGCCGATTTCTCCAACCTCAACCTCCAGTCCGAATGGTTTATCGCCCATTCTGGCCTTGATATAATTGGCCAGTTCGGTTGTTGCCTTGATATTCAGGTCTAATTCTTCCCGGAGATTTCCACCCTGAAAATTGAACAGATGTGAAGCATCAATGGCAAAGCTGGTAAATCCTGCATCCACCTGGGCATCGATAAGTTCCTTGGTCTTCTGGATGTCCTCGGGTGTGCCAGTCTTGACTGTTATATGGTCTGCATGTAGCGCCCACATATCAAATCCCACTTCGTCGGCAGCAATCTGACACTGCTCACCATAGGCCTTTGGGTCCATGCCAGTGTATCCCACATCCTGATTACATTCTGACCGTGCAATTTCCATCATAAGTGCTGCATCCAGGTCCTTGGCAGCCCTGAATATTCCCCTGACTACCCCCATGGTTGAACGGGCATTCGCAGCCAGAATAATAGTGCCGCGGTCTTTCAGACTTCTGAACATTATGTCTCCAGGTATTGGTTTACCCATTTTATTCACCTCTATTTATTTTTTCAAT
>DAOVXH010000210.1 GCA_030636255.1 Methanomassiliicoccales archaeon | reverse complement strand
TTGTGGAGCATCTTGAAGGCAAAAAGGACAATGTCATGGGCCTGCCTGTGAACCTTGTGGCTGATATGTTAGGCTTTTTTGGACTTTGACGAAAAACTATATTATCAATCTCTACTTTCCCCATCTCATAGGGGGGGTTAGGGAACCTTTTGGTGAATTAACCCAGACTAGGAGGAAAGAAAGTGATAACTTTTAGCGACAGACAACTGCAAACACCAAAGATGGCAAAGCCAGTTTATCTTGTCACAGGTGGTATGTCCCAGTTTGCAAGGGCATTCCCCAACAAGAGGACTGAAGAGCTTGTAATTGATGCGATGACAGAAGCTGCCGAATTCATTGACATGACACCGGCACAAATGAAGGAGTATATCCACTCATGTTATTATGGACACTTCGCAGATCATTTCGGAGATCAACTTCTGGGCGAGTCGGTTATTCATGACAGACTTGGACTGGATCCGCTGGGCAATATCGGAATCAAGACTGGCGGAGCAACTGGCGGTTCAACACTCTGGGAAGCCTATAAAACAGTGGCATCTGGATACTCGGATTGCGTACTGGCAATGGGCTGGGAAAGGATGGATGAAGTTCCAACAGATGAGGGTAACAATCTCATTTCTTGCGCAGCTGACAAGGACTGGGAAACTCCAATGGGCCACATTTACACTGGTTATTACGCGGTTATGGCACAAAAGTACTGGCAGGTCTTCGGCAAGAGGGAAGAATCATTCCGCAGAACACTTGCTGAGATAGCTGTGAAGAACCGTGGATATGCAAGAATGAACCCACATGCCCAGGGACCAATGGACATCACAGTTGAAGATGTTCTGAACTCACCTATTGTGGCCGAGCCATTGAGGGCATTAGATTGCTGTTTGATGAGCGTTGGTGCAGCATGCGGTATTCTGGCTGATGAAAAGACAGCTTATGAAATGACAGATAACCCACTGAGAATTGATGTTTCTGCAGGAAGCCACACATTAAGAGTTGCCGACAGGAGAAACATGGAAATTCCACTTCTGCCAAATGAGAGACCAGACCAATATGATGATTTGGCACAGAGATTCCCAGGCAGTGACAGATACCCTGGATTTACAGGATTCTTGGCTGCAAGGATGGCTGCATACTACGCCTACAATATGGTTGGAATCAAGGATCCAACTGAAGATTTAGATTTAGTGGAGCTTCATGACGCATTCACTATATCCGATATACAATCATACGAGGATATTGGAATCAGGCCATACGGCGAAGGCCGAACCTACGTAGAGAGCGGCGATTGTTTCCACACCAATCCGCACACCGGAGAGCCAGGTAAATTACCATCAAACATTTCCGGTGGACTTATCGGGTGTATGCACGCAGTGGGAGCAACTGGAATCATGCAGGTATTGGAAGTAGGCCAACATTTGTGGAACCGCTGGGGCGAAATGCATGGCGACGAGAAGAAGTGGGCAGCCTTTGGAAAGGAAAAACCAGCAGACTGGAAGGACTTGCAGGTTAAAGGAGCAAACCGTGGACTGGCAATCAGCCATGCCGGTGTTGGCTCTCATGTGACTTGCACGGTGCTGCAAAACCCAGACAAGATATTGCCAGGGGGGATGTTTGAATGAGAAGCGACAGCATGATTATTCAACAGCACCGAACAAAGAGAGGTGATGCAGAATGAAGATGGAACATAAAGCAAGCAAGGAAGAAGATGACAAGCGCGGCACAGTAAAGGTAGTAAACGGCCGCTACAAGCCATCTGGCATCTTCCATTTCATTACTGCAAACACACCCATAAAAGACGAGGACGGAAAGCTGGCAGGAATAACCAATCCAAGGGACATGACATACATACATTCCTATGGCGGCGAAGCAGTATTCTTCGAGGGACTGGGCCAGGGTAAGCTTCTTGCTTCAAGATGCGACAATGCAGATTGCCCTGGAAAGGGCTCAATATACATGCCTTTCCGCATACATTGTCCGGACTGTCTGGCAAAGAACACCGTTGTGGACATAACTGACAGGGCAAAGGCAAAAGCAATTGTCCACAGTTTCATGACAACAGAGAGAACTGGCGCATTTAACACACTGCCAACTCCAATAAAGTTCGTGAACGTGGAATTTGACGGCGTCTGCACCATCCTAATGGGCGCGCTTATCCGCGGCGACCCAGCTCTGGACATGCGTGTTGTGCCAATCTTTAAAACTGGAAGCCCAGACTACATCATCACAGACATGCTCTGGGTACCGGCAGACTGGCCAGCAGACGACCTGCCAGAAGGATACACATACTAAACAGATAATGCCAGGCGATTCCGCCTGGCTCATTTTCACTTTACGGGGAACCACATGGCCAAGGAAATAGGAGTACTGGCTGGCAAGGCGTCGAAGGATTTAGAACTGTTGAAGCGACATGTTTCCATGCTTCAGTTTGTTGCAGACAATGAGCCAATCGGTATCATAAAGCTGGCCGAATTAATGGAACTGCCCCAGCACAAGGTCCGATATTCTCT
>DAOVXH010000191.1 GCA_030636255.1 Methanomassiliicoccales archaeon | reverse complement strand
ATGTCCTTGGGAGAGAGACGTTCAAGAGCTTCTGGCATGTCCTCCAATAGACCTGGCTCATACTCGATTGTGGTGATTGTACCTGTGGAACCCGAAACAAATATACAAGCAATTCCATCTGTCAAATTGGAATTTTTTACAATGCCGGCCACATTTTCAGTAATGTCGATTATGTGGTCTTCGCCCTTTGTCTGAATGTCAAAATCTTCGTCGTAGACTGCCATAGAATCACCTGTTAAGCTCGCTGAGCGCCATCCTTTCCAGCACAATTTCCGAGGCACTGGCAAAATTTAGTTCTTCCTGTGAGATTTGGAATATGGAATGGTCTTTTTCTTCAGCATCAAGAACATCATCTGCTCTTTCTAAATTGAGAGCTGACAGAACTTCTTCCGGATTAATCTGGCCAATGATTACAATGGCAAGTTCTTCTGTGATGTCAGTAATACCCAGCTTGTCAATTGCACCGCTTATTTGGCGTTCGGCTGCCGCATACAGCATTATCTCCATTCCCAGGGTTCTGGATCTGGCATTTCCGCTGTCCCAGGAACGGGCGGCAAGTTCTGTTGCGGTCTGAATATGCTCCTTTCCGAGGATTCGGTCTGCACGGAACAGCTGTACTGTGGAATCATGTTCCTTTTCAAGGCTGGAAATAGTAAGTAAAATATTCTCAATATTACCTATCTGGCCCCTTGCTCCGAAGATGCCTATTTCCATGTCTTGTCCTCCCTTTCTTTGGCCTTGAGTCGATATACCTGGATAATATCGTTCCTGGTGAGGAAGCCAACAAGCTTTGTGGAATTGTCCCGGTCTACCACTGGTATATGGCCGTATCCATGCTCTGCCATTAGCTCCATGGCTGTTTCAAGTGTGTCATCTGGGTAGGTGACAATTAATTGGCAATCAGCTTTTATTTTGCAGATAAGTGATGCTTTATCTGTGTTCTTGCACATGGCCTCTTTAACATCGCTGTGGGTAAATATGCCAGTCAGCTTGCCATTCTCATCAATACAGGGGAATCCCTGGAAGCCAGTGCTCAGTATTTTTTCGGAAACCTGGGCCAGGGTATTGTGGTTTTCAATGCATGTAATATCAGTAATCATGACCTCTTCCACCAACTTGGTCTCCAGAATATTGATTTCTCTATCGTATGAGAATACAATGCCCTTGCGCTTTATCTTCAATGTGTAAATTGTTTCCTTGGAAAGTATTCTGGATGTGGCGTCAGCAGCAACGCAGGCAAACATCAGTGGCAATATAATTTCATAGGTACTGGTCATCTCAAAGAGAATGATTATTGCAGTTAAAGTTGCCCTGCTTGTTCCTGAGAAAAAGGCAGCCATTCCAACAAGCGCATATGCGCCATACCCTGCAACCATGGTTGACGGGAATATCAGATTGACAACTATTCCAAATGCGCCGCCAAGCATTGCCCCCATCCAGAGAGATGGAGCAAATACACCTCCGGAACCGCCAGAGCCCAGAGTGAAACTGGTGGCCAGCATCTTCAGGAACATGAGTAGAAGGAAAAAGCCTGCAAGCTGCAGACCGGTGAAAAGCCAGCCAGTTGTGCTTGATGTCAGCACTGGCATTGTTGCGCCATATCCGACACCGAATACGAAGAAATGATCAAATTGTGTGTACATAATTAAACCAATTATACCAATTAGAAGACCGCCCAACATTGGTTTGGAAAATTCTGGCATTTTTAACTTGTCAAATATATCTTCCATATTGTAGAAGAACCTTACAAAGAAGAGAGCTGCCAGACCTGCAAGAAGTCCCAGAATAAGGTACAGAACCAATTCATATGGGCTGTTCAGTGTATGGATGCCGACAATGTCCCGGATAGGGAAGGCTATTTCATTGCCAAGGAACAGATGGGCAATGACCGTGGCCAGAACCGAGCTCACAACCAGCGGAACAAAAGACTTCGTTTTAAACTCAAGCAGCATAATTTCAAGGGAGAAAACAACACCGGCAATGGGTGCATTGAATGTTGCGGCAATACCGGCTGATGCTCCACAGGCCACCAGTATGCGAATTTTTTCATCTGATAGATTAAGATACTGGCCTATTGCCGAACCGCTGGAAGCGCCAATGGCTATTATTGGCCCCTCTCTTCCTGCTGAACCTCCTGAACCTATGGTGATGGCACTGGCCAGGGCCTTCAAAATGCCAACCCTGGGCCTTATTCGTCCTCCTTTCTTAATATTGGCTTCCATGACCTCAGGGACACCATGGCCTTTCACCTCTGATGCGCCATATCTGACAATCAAGCCCACCAGAAGACCACCAATCATGGGAATAAGCAGAACAAACCAGACCATATTTGAGTCAAGCCATCCTAAATTATAGTCCATGAATTGATATGAATCGTAAACCACAGATGCATTGCCAAGGAAAAACAGGTTATGAATAAAATTAATCAAGTTACGAAAAAGAATGGCAGCTAATCCTCCAATGATACCAATAACAACTGCCAGCATACCCAAGATAAAATAATCTCTTAGGTCCACCTTTCGCTGGGCCCTGGTCCTTGCATCCACTTTTCCCGGCATAGGAATTGGATTTGGAATATCTGATATGTGAAGCTTTTGCTTTTTTCTGCTCTTCTTGGATTTTGGCATTATACCTGCGACCATAAGCAGGTTTAATAAAACATTATCGTTGAAACAAACATTAACTTTTTATGCTACAGTGTTTTCCATGAATTCAATGTCTGCCGAAAAATATTGGCCAGTAGGCGTAACGTCTGAAAACTATCCAGAGTTCATAAGCAAGTCCAGTGAACACCTCACCAGAAAGGGGAAAGACCTTGCCGGATACTTTGAAGAAGAACCAGAGCCAGATACAGTAATATACGAGGTGTTCGAGGCAGAAACAGAAGGCCATATCAAGCTGGCATTGACAGTCCTGAAACCAGGAAAGGTAGGCAAGGAATTCCACATGACAAAGGGCCATTTCCATGAAGATGATAAGGCCGGAGAGGTCTATGTCTGCTTCAAGGGTCAGGGCATGAT
>DAOVXH010000142.1 GCA_030636255.1 Methanomassiliicoccales archaeon | reverse complement strand
GCCAAACATGGTCTGACGCTGTAAAGGGCAATGAGAGAAAGCTGGAAAAGAAAAGACGCAATTCAAAGACTCATATCCGTAAAACTGTGAACAGATACAGCGACCTTCCAGTTGCGGTTTCAATCTCAGGGGGAAAGGACAGCCTGGCCACACTTCTTCTGGTTCTTGAGGCAGGCATCCGCCCAAAGCTCATTTTTACCAATACAGGTCTAGAATTTCCAGAGACACTGGAGAACGTGAAAAAGGCTGCTGAAAGATATGACTTAGAATTATTTGTTGAAGAAGCTGGAGATGCGTTCTGGAGAGCATTGGAGCACTTCGGGCCTCCTGCGAAGGATTTCCGATGGTGCTGCAAGACCTGCAAACTTGGACCTACAGCCAGTTTAATTCGGCAGCATTTTCCTGACGGCGTATTAAGTTTCATTGGCCAGAGGCAGTACGAATCTGCCCAGCGATACGAGAAAGGCAATGTCTGGCAGAACCCCTGGGTTCCGGGACAAATAGGCGCAAGCCCAATTCAAAACTGGCCGGCATTACTTGTTTGGCTGTACATATTTCAGCAGAAGGGAGAATACAATCCATTATACGAAAAGGGAATGGAAAGAATCGGGTGCTGGCTATGCCCTGCAAGCGACCTCGGAGAGATGGAGGAAGTTCAGAAACATTCCACCCAGAATCAGCAATGGCAGACCGCCCTTGCTGACCATGCAACTGCCAAGAACCTGCCCAAAGAATGGTTGGAATACGGGCTATGGCGCTGGAAAATGCCGCCCAGGGGAATGACTGAATTCCTGAAGCAAAATAAGATTGAGATACCGCCGGAAAAACCTATATCTGGCTCGGCTGAGGAACTTACAGCCGAGGATGAAATCAGAATACAGAGATTCTCAAAAATCTCCAATGATGAGCGCTCAATTCGTATGAAGGCCCTGCACTGCGTGGGCTGCGGAATCTGCGTGTCCAGATGTGAGTTTGATGCCCTGGAGATTGTTGATTTTAAAGTTGAAATAGACACGGAGAAATGCACAGGGTGCGGGAAGTGTTTACACCCTTGCGTGGTTATTGATTTCTCTCCGAGATGATTAATTAAATTAGGCAATTGCCGAATACCCAGGCATAACCTTTTTAAACCCTGATTAAATTTCAGGGTTGGGATGCACATGAGTGTCGGAATTGTAAGTTATGGTGGATATGTTCCCTATTATCGTATCGAAGCAGGAAGCATCGGTGCGGTATGGGGAGTTGATGGAACTGCACGGGGAAAGGGACTGGGTATCATTCGAAAATCCGTTCCAAGCCCGGACGAGGATGTTATTACTATTTCTGTGGAAGCAGCAAGGAAGGCAATGAAGTGCTGCAAGGCTGACCCTGAAAAGATTGGCGCATTATATGTTGGTTCAGAATCTCACCCATATGCGGTGAAACCCACAGCCACAATAGTTGCCGAGGCAATTAGCGCGGCTCCAAATCTAACAGCAGCAGACATGGAATTCGCCTGTAAAGCAGGCACAGCAGGAATTCAGGCATGCATGGGCCAGGTAGCCAGCGACATGATAGAATACGGCATGGCAATTGGCGCAGATACCTCACAGGGAGCGCCTGGTGATGCTCTGGAATATTCTGCAGCTGCTGGAGGTGCGGCATTCTTGATAGGCAAGAAGGATTTGGTTGCCAAGATTAACACCACATTATCATTCACAACCGATACCCCGGACTTCTGGAGGCGCGAGGGGCAGATGTACCCCAGACACGGCGGTCGGTTTACAGGAACGCCAGCATATTTCAAGCATATCAATGCCTGCGCTAAAATGCTCTTTGACAAGATGGGCACAAAACCAGAGGATTATGACCATGCCATATTCCATCAGCCAAACGGTAAATTTCCATTACGGATAGGTGGGGCAATGGGCTTCAGCAAGGAGCAGTTGGAACATGGACTTCTCACTCCAATAATCGGCAATACATATTCAGGTGCAGTTCCACTGGGCCTGACAAATGTCCTGGACAATTCCAAGCCAGGGGATAAGATTTTTGTTATTTCCTATGGTTCGGGAGCAGGCTCAGACGGTTTTGACATCACAGTGACAGACAATATAAAAAAGCATAAAAAGAAT
This sequence comes from Methanomassiliicoccales archaeon, assembly GCA_030636255.1. Lineage (GTDB taxonomy): Archaea > Thermoplasmatota > Thermoplasmata > SG8-5 > SG8-5 > JAGLQM01. The sequence continues at coordinate 3,045 of DAOVXH010000142.1, read as the reverse complement.
AATTGGCAGCCGCTTTCAGATTTGATTGAGAATTATGAATTACTTGATTATGCCACATATGCGAAGTTCCGCGGAAAGATAAACATGGGAGGTGTTGCCTGATGAAGGAAGTAGCAATAATCGGAATTGGCGAGACCAAGATAGGCGAGCTATGGGAAAAGAGCCTCCGAGACCTGGGAATCGAGGCAGGATTCAAGGCAATGGAGGATGCTGGCATATCTGGAGCAGACATAGACGCCATGTTCGTTGGGAACATGTCCGCAGGCCAATTAATTGACCAGGAGCATGTTGCTCCATTAATGTCAGATTATTCTGGTATGGCAGAGAAGAATCTACCGGCAATCAGGGTTGAAGCTGCAAGTGCCTCTGGAGGGCTTGCACTCTCACAGGGTTACATGGCTGTTGCCTCTGGTGTTCATGATATAGTTGTGGTTGGTGGCGCAGAAAAGATGACAGATGTTGGCGATGAAACTGCCGGAGAAATACTGGCAAAGACAGCAGACCAGGAATGGGAAGCAGTCTTCGGTGCAACTCTTGGAAGTCTTTATGCAATGATGGCCCGCCGTCATATGAAGGATTACGGGACCACAAAGGAACAGCTGGCTGCTGTTGCTGTGAAGAATCATCTCAACGGTTCAATGAACCCAAATGCACAGTTCCGAAGGGCAATAAAGCCTGAAATGGCAATCAATTCTGCAATGGTGGCTGACCCACTTGGAACATTTGACTGTGCCCCGCTTTCTGACGGCGCAGCAGCAGTTATTCTTGCACCACTGGACAAGGCCAAAAAATACACTGATACGCCTATCAAGATACTAAGCTGCGGCCAGGCAGGGGATTATATGGCATTGCATGACCGGGATTCCATAACAAGAATGGACGCCACCATTGTTGCAGCAAAAAAGGCCTTCAAGTATGCTGGTCTAAAGCCGAAAGATGTGCAGCTTGCAGAAGTTCATGATAATTATACCATCTCGGAAATAATGGCAATCGAGGATTTAGGATTCTTCAAGAAGGGCCAGGGCGGTAAAGCAACCCAGGACGGCCAGACAGCTTTGAACTCCAAGATATCAGTGAACACTTCTGGCGGGCTCAAGGCCAAGGGAAATCCTGTTGGAGCAGTTGGGGTAGGCCAGGCTGTTGAAGCCGTGACTCAACTTCGAGGCGAGGCAGGAGAAAGGCAGGTTGACAAGGCTGAAACAGCATTATTACACAATATCGGAGGCACTGGCTCAACTGCAATTGTTCATCTTCTAGGGAGGCTGAGTTGAATGCGAATGCAAAGCAGGAGTATTCAAAAGCCCCGTAATGACAATGGAGGGGATTATTAATGGCAATAGCAAGGTTCTGGAGAGAAAATGATTCCAGATACAATATGTACGGCAAGAAATGCGGTAACTGTGACAAGACATACTTCCCGCCAAGGGACATGTGCCCGAAATGCAGAAGAGAAAGCATGGGAAAGATGAAAAAAGTTCAGCTCACTGGCAAAGGAAAAGTAATCAGTTACAGCATCGTCCATGACGGTCTGCCGGAGTTCCACATGCAGCTGCCTTATACCATTGCCATAATCGAGCTTGAAGAAGGCGCAAGAATCACTGGCCAGGTAGTTGATTGCAATGGAGACTCTGTTAAAATTGGCTCCAAGGTCAAATCTGTGTTCAGGAAACTCGGCGAGGAAGGTAAATCCGGTGTGATTCATTATGGCTATAAGTTTAAGTTAATCTAGCCTGGTGATAACATGAAAATAATACCAGCCAGGGAAGAACATATTGCAGAAATCGTCCAGCAATGGAAAGAGTTCATGAACTTTCATAATGAATTAAATCCATTACATTCACGAAGAGAGGACGCCCAGAATAGCTGGGAGATATTTCTGCGAAAGAGCATGGGTTCGGAACTGAGCCAGGCACTGGTTTGCATTGATGAAGAAAAAGTTGTAGCATTTTCACTGGCACATATCAAGAACTGCCCGCCAATCTTCCAGCATGACAGGATGGGATTTATTTCAGATATGTCTGTGAGCCAGGAGTATCAAAGAAAAGGAATTGGAGAGCTCATGCTTACGGAAATCTATGACTGGTATCACAAGCAAGGCATTCATAGAATAGAGCTGAGGGTTGAGCCCAGAAATGATATTGGATATTCATTCTGGCGGAAGCATGGGTTCAAGGAGCATGTGCACACACTGTACCTGGAAAAATGAGCCGTCCGATACACCAGAAAAACTTATGTCCATGCATTCACCCTTAAGGAGATAGCATGGAGCAGGATACCAAGGACAAGCTTATTGGGATTGGACTTTTTGTGATATAGCCATATCGCTCTATGTTGCAGTAATTCTCATGGGCCACTGATGACCATTTCTGATAATCACCATCAATAATTTGCTCGATGTATTATTAACGCTTCAAGGCCTAAGATTACTGATGAGATATGAAAGAAAAAATGCAGTTCTTATTCTGGTAATAGTGTTCACATTATTAGCAATGAATTTTAACTTTGGTGATTTGCAGGAATTCAGTGCAAGTGCTTTTTCAAAAAATACCAGAATAGGCTTTGGTGTGGGTAATTTGACTTTCATGACCCCAAGTAACAGTTCTGAGGCACCATTGCCTATTGAGGATTTCAACCCTGAGGTCCAGTTCAAGGAATCCAGTTCATACGACAGCATCGAAACCAAGATAAAACCATCAAATAATTTTCCAATGCTGATTGCAATGGTACTTCTTCTGTTCACTTACTGTGCGGCACTGTATTTTAACCGGGACATCAAGACCTCGGAAATTCGTGGTATGAATATCAATCATCAAAGATGAATATCTCATCAATTGTTGATTTCAATGCCTTTGCCACATCGTGGGCCAGCTTCAGCGAGGGATTGTATTTCCCCTTTTCCAGAAATACTATTGTTTCCCTGCGGACTCCAACTTTTATGGCAAGCTGTTCCTGGGTGAGATCATATCTTGCTCTGAATTCCTTGATACGGGTTTTCATTTTTTCTGCCCCATCTGGTCATAGTAGAACAGTGACAAGAGACATATC
>DAOVXH010000110.1 GCA_030636255.1 Methanomassiliicoccales archaeon | reverse complement strand
TTGAAGAATTTACCCATTATTACAAACATCTTACAAACTGTGATATTTCCACTGATATATTGATTGCAGAACATGAAGGCCAGATAATTGCCTATTCCAGGGTTTTCTGGGATAAAATTCCAAAGAAAGGCTACATAAGTTATGGTCATTTTGTTAGTGTGCTCCCGGAATGGAAGGAAAAGGGGGTAAGAGATGCTTTTTTCCCGTGGAATGAAGCCAGAGTCAGGAAAATTGCCCAATCTCATGACCCGGAGATTGAAAAATGTATCATGTGCTGGATATCTCCAGAGGCTGATGAATGGGAGTCTATTCTTGCAGCCAATGATTATAAGATAATCAGATATGCTTTTCTCATGGTGCGGCCAGACCTTGAAAATATTCCTGATTTGCCCCTGCCAGAGGGTATTGAAGTCAGGCCTGCAAAACCAGAGCATTTTCGTCAAATCTGGGAAGCCGAAAGGGAAATTTTCGCAGATGAATGGGCTGAACCTGAATGGCCGGATGAATGGTATGAAAGATGGATTAATAAACCGAATTTACAGCCTGAACTATGGCAGATAGCCTGGCATGATGATGAAGTAGCTGGCATGGTCCGAAGTTATATCAGCAAGCCGGAGAATGAAGAATTCAACAGAAAATGGGGCTATACCGAGAATATAGGAATCCGCCGACCATATCGTGGTAATGGACTGGCCAAGGCACTAATTGCCAGAAGCCTGCAAATAGTCAAGGATCAGGGAATGGAGCAGGCAGCACTGGGTGTGGACGCTGAAAATCCCTCTGGAGCATTGCACCTATACAAGAGCATGGGCTTCCAGGAGTACCAGCGATGGAAAACCTATCGGAAATCAATTTAAATTTCCTCTTCTGGCTCCTGTATTTCTGATGATTCAACTTCTGAACTATCCGATGACATTTCCTCCACTGGCTCTTCAACATCCTCTGAATCTTCATGGTCCTCATCATCTGGCTCTTCGCTCTCGTCCTCTTCCTTGTCAACCAACATGGGGCTGGTCTTCTTGCTCATTATCATGAACAGTACAATGACCCCTACAATAACTGCCAGCAGTATCAGGATAATCCACATGTAATCCTCGATGCTGCCCTCCTCCTCTGCTCCGATTGTGTCGTCCAGGGGGTTCAGGTCATCGTCATCACCAATACCATCATCATCATCGTCTGGATCAAGATTATTGCCTATGCCATCACCGTCGGTGTCAATGGTTTCAGTATCATCCAGTGGGAATGCATCTTCAGTGTCTGGTACACCATCATCGTCATCATCTGTGTCTGTTGTGTCAGGTGTTCCGTCATCATCTGTATCAACAAAGCTTGTGAAGCTGAACTCATAATCACTGGCCATTGCAGTTCCATTGGCATCCTTTGCCCCGGTATCTATGATGATTGTGTATGTTGTGTCCGGGTCCAGTGTCGAGCTGAATGATACTGTCAATGTGGTATTATCAGAGTTCCAGGCATAGGACAGTGTTGTTGCATTTGATGTGATATTGGAGATTCCGAAGGCCGCCTGTATTGTTGCAGTGTCCATTGGCTGGCTGAATGATATTTCAATGTCTGTGGATGTTGATACCTCGGTGTCTCCATCTTCCGGGTCGGTGTCTGTTATTGTTGGAGGTGTAGTGTCTATGACTACTGGGGGTTCTGCCTCTTCAATGAACACTGTAACTATGGTGGAAGCGGAATTTCCTGCCAGGTCAAATGCCCAGATGGTGTAATTGTACCAGCCTGGATTCATACCTACTGTCGCGATACCAAAGGAACTGGTGGTGGAAATATTACCTCCACCCTGGAGATAATACACAGTATCCAGGTTTTCATCGGTGACATTGAACCAGATGCCTGTTTCATTAACCACATCTGAAACATCAATTACTGGGGCGGTTGTGTCCCAGATAAGTGTGAACTGGCCGTACCCATAGTTGCCAGCAACATCTCTTACTGCGAGACTAATGATATATTCTCCATCATTATCAGCTTCTATTGTTGGATCTTCACTTGTTTGGTTGCCAAATGTAATTGTGCCTGGGCTTCCTGAATGTGACCAGAAAATATTGAAAATGCCTGAAAGACTATCTGAAATAGTTGCGTTTTGTATAAACTGGCCATTAGATATGATGTCGGCACCGGGGTTCACCACAGGATCAATAGTGTCCCATATCAGTGTGAAATTGCTGACTCCATAGTTTCCAGCATTGTCAGTTATATTAAGTTGAATGACATAAATACCATCCTCTTCAGTTGTAATATTCGTGTCCTCTGTATTTGCAGAGCCAAAAGTCACTGTTCCCGGGCCGGATAGTATTGTCCATTCATAGTCTGCGATTCCGGACAGGGCATCACTGGAATACGCGTTTTGTATGAACAAGCCGTTCATGTTCATGTCAGTTCCTGCATCAACTGTTGGTGCAGTTGTATCATAGCCGCATATCTCCTCGGCAGCTACCTTCATTACCTCTGTATTGCCTATTGTATCATTGGCAATGGAGAAGAACTCGTAGTAACCTTCACCATCCGGGAATGTGAATGTCCAGTTCCATGGAAGCACAGTATCTGTTTCTAAGTTCTCCCATGGAGTGGCCCACGTTGTATTGTCCGCGCTGTGTCTATACCACAGAGTAACATTGGCAACACCGCTTCCCTGGTCATCGGCTGTGGCAGTTATCACCAGAGGGCCGGTATTCCACCAGTATTGGGTTATTGTATCAACTGAGGATATCGGAGCCGCGGCATCAACAAAATCTATTGGATTCCATAATGGATAATTATCCTCATTGGAACCGCCCAGAATGCTGGCATATGGCGTATCACCCAGACTGTCGCTTCCTAGAATATTCTGTGCAGGACCGCCCATGATATCTACACCGCCATAATCATCCCAGTAGTTTCCTCCAGAGGGGTAGCCATTGTCCCAGGTATTGGAGCCATCATCATATGCCTGGTTTGTGTTTCCAATGAAGTTATTGTGATAGATTAGGGTGTCAGTGGAGCCAGTGATGTAAATTCCATATATTATATTGTCCGAGACACTATTGCCTGTGAAGGTGTTGTTGTTGACAGAGGACAGGTAGATTCCATATTGGGTATTCGAGTATACCTTGTTGTTTGTGACATTGTTATCGTTGGAATCGCTGAGGAAGATTCCACGTATATTGTTTGAGCTGACATTGTTGTTTGTGAGGGTATTGTTGCTGGAACTTAATAGGTTGATTCCAAAGTTGTTCGAGTATACCTTATTGTCTGTGATATTATTGTAGTTGGAAGAGTCCAGGTAGATGCCTCTGTTGCTGTTTGAGCTTGCATTGTTGTTTGTTATATTGTTGTAGTTGGAAGAGACCAGGTAAATTCCGTGTTCATTGTTCGAGCTGGCATTATTGTATGAGATAGTATTGTTGTGGCAGTTTGACTCCATCCTTATGCCCCCCTCATTGTTTGATAGCTTATTGTATGAGATATTGGCCCTGTTGATGTTCCACATGAATATTGCCCAGCTTGTTCCAACTGTGCCGTTTTCGATTGTATTATTCTTTATGGTAATGACTGCAGAATTTTCCATACTGATACTGTAGGAAGTTGAGTAGTTAGCCCGGTTGTTTATTGCTGTGCAATTATAGGAGCCAGAAAGGAAATATATTGCCACATTATTATTGTGCAAATCATTGTCATCAACTATGATATTATCAGCGTTCTCACCATATACAGCAGTTCCTGTATTGGTGATATTGTTTCCTTCAACTATGATATTTGGTGAATCTCTGATGAATGTGCCGAAATTGCCACCTGATATCTTGTTGCCAATGATATTTATGTCATTACAGCTGTCCAGATAAACGCTGAAGGACGTTCCCATGGAGAAATTGTTTCCAATAATATCATTGTCATTTGACTGGATGTATATTCCGGCGCTGTTGATATTGGTTAATGTGTTGTTCTCGAAGCTATTGAATATTGAACTGGTGCCCACATAAATTCCCTGGCCTGGAACATCGTGGATGTCATTGCCCAAAACATTGTTATTATTAGAGGACTGGAATACACAAATCCCATCACCATTGCTCCAAAGAGTATTGTTGGAAATAGTATTGTTCTCGGAGCTCTCCAGTCGGATTCCATTTACTGCATTTGACGCATTGTTTTTAGTAATATTGTTATTGCTGGAAGTCCATAGATAGATTCCATATTCATTGTTCTGGGATAAATTGTTGTTTGTGATATTGTTGTAGCTAGAAGTCCATAGGCGGATTCCCCGCACATTGTCCAAGGCTGTGTTATTTGTTATATTATTGTAATTGCAAGACCATAGGTAGATTCCAATCTGGGTGTTCCAGGATGCTGTGTTGTTTGTTATATTATTATAGCTACTGGACGATTCGAGGTAGATTCCAACCAGGCCATTGGAAGATGCAGTATTATTTGTTATGTTATTGGAGTTGCAGAAGGATGATAGGAATATTCCATAGTTATTGTTGGAAGATGCATTGTTGTTTGTTATGTTATTGTATTTACTGGCAAGTGATATGGCAATTCCATAGTTATTGTTCGAGACATTGTTGTTTTCAATATAATTTGATGATGATGTTTCGGCTCGAATACCGTAGATATTGCTAGAAATATTATTGTTCTCTATGGAACAGTTAAGAACATTGTCCAAATAAACTCCATCATCTCCATTGGTTATATTGAATCCAGAGATTGTGACTTCGTCCACTGTTATCTGGATAACATAGCCAGCTCCGCCTCCATCTATTATACTGTTGGCAGAGCCGTTGCCAATGATTGTCAATTGCTTGTCCACAATCACATTTTCAACATAAGTTCCGTTTTCCACAGTAATGGTGTGCCCGTCCAGTGTATCAGCATCATCAATTGCTGCCTGTATTGTTGTGAAATTCTCCATTGTATTGACATTAAGAACTGGTCCAGGTAACATGGCTCTCAGGTAAGGGTAGGTACTGCCTTCTGCAATTCCCCAGATGGTATTGAAATTCCATGGTGGGTCAAAGGTTGCCTGGCTCATCATTTCACTTGTATATTTGCCTGTACCAGCACCGCTCCATGTCTGGCTTGAGGTTTCATTGTCCCAGAAGCAGCTAGTTGGGTTGGGTCCTATTCTGATACCACCAAATCCGCCCACACTGTTACCTCCTGACTGGTCTCCTGTGCTATAGCAGTTATCTATCGAACCAGCCTGATGCCAGCCAAAGAATCCACCAATATTATCGACGCCTACCTCATTGCCCCAAGCATAACAATTGATAATACTTCCATGATTTTCACCTACAAAACCGCCCACATTGTTTCCGGCCCCTGTCACGTCTCCAGTGGCATAACTTTCTGAGATTGTTCCACTATTCATGCGTCCAACAAAACCTCCTACTATGCTGCTAGTTCCAATGATGTTTGCTGTGCTGTAGCAATTTATGACAGTTCCATCGCTCTCGCCCAGCAGACCGCCTGCAATGTACCCACTGTTAATATTTCCATGACTGGAACAGTTGTTAATGTCATGGGACTGATGGCTTCCAATCAGGCCGCCTGTGATTGCATTTCCGTTGGTATTGCCATAGCTGGCAGAGTCTCTCACAATATTTGAATTGGACCATCCTAATAGGCCACCAGTGGCATCTCCTCCATCGGTCTCTCCGTATGTGGTGCAATTCGCAATATGGCCTGAAACGTGGTAAGCAGAGAATCCTATCAAGCCTCCAACATTATTGCCGGTTCCTGTTGTGGTTACATTGGTTGTGCATCTTCTGTATACTCCTGCGGCACCGTGGCCAACCAGACCTCCTGTAATATCGCTTCCTTTGACTTTGCCGTATACTGTACAGTCTGTGGTGACTCCTAGGAAATTAAAACCCATCAAGCTGCCGGTCCGCTGACCGCCAGTCACATTGACGTTTATTAGCGTAATATCTTTTAAAGAATTGCCCGAGCCACCGTAGCCGAACAATCCGTTATAATCAGTTGTTCGATTTATGAACAGGTCACTTATGGAAAATCCAGCACCGTCAAGGGAGCCGCCGAATGAGGAAATATCAGTGCCCACAGGCAGGAATCCTTTTCCCTGGGTCAGGCTAGTTCCCCACATCTGTGCCGGGTTCGTTATGTCCATGTCAATGTCATTGGTCAGTGTGTAATCCTTTGTCAGGTCCATTACCATCAACTGTAGCTGGTGGG
>DAOVXH010000079.1 GCA_030636255.1 Methanomassiliicoccales archaeon | reverse complement strand
TGTGCAGCCATATGCTTCTACCAGTACCTTCATTGGCCTTTGTTAAACCAGTTAGATATTTATGTTTTACCAGGATTGACAAAACAAAGCCAAATATTATGAAGGTGATTAATATTAACTGCCAGCATAGGTGATTTTATGAATCTGCAGAAGCATGTTTCGTTGAACCTGAACCTGCGAGGTCTGGGAGAGTCCCCGACGCTTGCAATGAGCGAGCGCTGCCGTGTGCTGCGCACCGAAGGAAAGGAAGTTCTTAATAATAGCATTGGCCAGTCACCATTTCCTGTGCCAAATTCCGTTGTAAAAGCATTGAAAATGTATGCTCGCGAAAAAACTTACCTGCCAGTGAAAGGGCTTCCTGAACTCAGGAATGCTGTGGCTGATTATCATAGGCAAAAAGATGGGATCGACGCCAGTGCCGATAATGTTCTCATAGGTCCCGGCTCAAAAATTTTAATGTACCTTTTGCAGATGTCATTCTATGGAGAGATTGTTGTGCCCACACCCTGTTGGGTATCCTATGTTCCCCAGGCGCAGCTTTTAGGTCGTCAGGTTAAGCTTATCAATACAACTTATGAAGATAGATGGCATCTCTCGGCAGACAGTCTTACAGAACTTTGCGAGTCAGAACATGACACCTACCGCCCAAGAATTGTTATACTTAATTATCCAGGCAACCCGGACGGTGGCACCTACACAGTGGAAGAACTAAAAAATATTGCAAAGGTGGCCAGAAAGTATGAGGTCATACTTCTTTCAGATGAGATTTATGGCGAGCTTCATCACAGAGGCGAGCATGTTTCAATCGCCAATTATTACTCGGAGGGCACAATCATAAGTTCTGGAATTTCCAAATGGTGCGCCGCAGGCGGTTGGCGACTTGGAACATTTACATTCCCAGATAATCTTGACTGGCTCCTGGCTGCAATGTCTGATGCTGCAAGCCAGACCTATACATCGGTTAGCAGCCCAATTCAATGGGCTGGCGTAACTGCATTCAAGGGCAGCGTGGATATTGAAAGATACCTGTGGCATGCTAGACGCATATTTTCCAAGCTCAGTAATCAATGTGCCGAAATGCTTAGAGAAGCAGGTGCCAGGGTTCATGATCCAGAGGGTGCTTTTTACCTGTTTCCAGACTTTACGCCCATTGCTGATAATCTGGAAAAACGAGGAATAAACGGTAGTGTGGAACTTTGTGATAGGATTCTTTGTGAAAATCATGTAGCCACAATTCCTGGGGCCGCATTCTCCAGGCCAGAAAATGAGTTCACGCTTCGTATGTCATATTGCAACTTTGACGGCTCAAAGGCACTGGCTGCAAGCGAGGCCATACCACTTCATGAAGATCTTCCAGAAGGTTTCCTTGACCATTACTGCGCCAAGACCCTGGAAAGTACAAAGCGCATCTGTGACTTCGTGAGACCTAGGGATTGAGTGCTGGACTCGGGTGAACATAGAGGCTTAATCACAGCATCAGGGGGAAAACATCTCGTGACAAGATTTATATCTCCCAATAGCTATACTGGAATTGATTATTATGGACGAGAATATCAAGAGTGCAAAGGTTGCCCAGAGGGAAGCAAAACAGGCTGTCAAAGACGCAAAACAGATGGAAAAAAGTGCCAAAAACCAGGCAAAGGCTGCAAAATTCAAGGCCAAGGCTGCCAAGATAGATGCAAAAATCCAGAAAAAAGAGGCTGAAATCGCCAAGCTCAGGGCAAAATCCGGTCAATTCAGAGAAAAATCTGACAGACTATTAGGCCGCGGCAGAGACCGTTATTAAACCAAAAGGGTGGCCAGTGACACAAATACCTGTGTATTACAGTGACCGATTAGGTTCATTTGATTTTGGGCCGGAACACCCTTTCAGGGGCTCAAGGTTCAAGAAATTTATCAAACTATTAGATAAGGCTGAAATATTGCATAAATGCAATCTAATTTCTCCAATCCAGGCAATAGATGATGATTTGCTTCTAGCCCATAATTTAGACTATCTTAATCTGGTGGCAAAGCTCAGGGAGACAGGTGGCTGGCTAACCATGGATACTCCTGTGACTGCAGGGTCTAATGATGCACAACGCCTTGTTTCTGGCTCTGGATTGCAGGCCTGTAAATTACTTCTTGATGGCAATGAAAAAATCGCCCACACATTCGGGGGCCTTCATCATGCTGGAGCCGATTATGGTGAAGGGTTTTGTCATTACAATGATGTTGCCATTGCAGCAAAATCTTTGACTGAACGCCGGGGTCTGGAACGGGTGATGATAGTTGACACCGACGCCCATCAGGGAAACGGCACAATGGATATTTTTTATCATGACCCGCAAGTGCTGTTCATTTCAATTCATCAGGACCCGCATACACTGTACCCGGGAAAGGGATTTGTCTGGGAGACTGGCTCTGATGAGGGGGAGGGGTTCACGGTGAACATTCCAATGCCTCCGTTCTCTGGTAATAAACAATATGCCAGGGCCATTAATGAAATAATAAATCCAATTGCCAGAGAATTTAAGCCACAATTTTGCATTCGTAATGGGGGTTCTGACCCATTCTATGCCGATGAACTCACAATGCTTGGGCTGGATTATGATGGGCTTTACATGGTCTCGAATATGGTAAGAGAAATAGCAATGGAAACATCTGGAAACTTGCTGGACATGATGCTTAGCGGTTATGGCGACCTTGTGATATACGGTTGGCTGGCACAATTTTGCGGTGTGAATAATCTTGATGTAAATTACAAGTCTTTCTCTCCGCCGCCCCCACACAGACACTCATCCTCATCGGAGAATACACTTGACAGGGCTACCGAATCAATGCTGACTGCTTTGAAAAGGGAGTTGGGACAGTACTGGACCTGTTTCTAGAAAAAATTATCCAACATATTCTATCTGAAGTTCAACATAAGGATTACCGTCGCCTCGCTTGGATATTGATACGTGGCCCTTGGACTTGCATGCCTGCAAAACACCCTCACATACCCCTAGCCAGGAATGATAGGCCTCTTCATAGGTTATGACATCATAGAGCCTGAGATATATTACTCCAGGTTTGTCAGTGTCAACCTCAACTCTGCCGAACTTGTATAATTCATCGTAATTTTTGGGAAATCTTTTGGCCACGGTCTTTACGTCAGCAAAACGCATGAGCCAGCTAATCATTCCAAGATTGAACACAGTATATTTGCCGCCCTCCCGAACATAGTCCATGCCCTTTTCGCGGCCAATCCATTTCAGTATTTGAACCAGAATTTCGTCTGGGTAATATCCACCATCCTTGATGTCTATTTCCAGCTTTATATCTCTCTTGCACTGCTCCAGGCCTTCCTTACCCCATTTTTTCTGAATGTAACCAAAGAAGCCGTTCATGGCACTTCCTCTGGTGAGCCTTTTTGCTGGCAAATCCATGTTGGCTATAATGGGTGTGCTTGTAGAAATATGTTTTCATGTACACATAATTTCTTACATGTCAATAGTGGGTTTATATAGCATAATTAAGAAAACTAATTCTTGTGATAAAATGTTTGGAAAAAATGATAAGGAGATAAAAAGTGAGCAATCAAGTCCAATACCAAAGAAATTTTTGATAGTTTGCCTGATAGGCCTCATATTGTTTACTGGCGGGCTGACACTGGCCATGGGTTCGCATCTACTGAAGGATTCCAGGAGCAATTACTCATACACAAGCTATGAAAGCACAGAGCAGTCTGTAATGGTCCGGACAATTGGAATGATGATGGCCGGGGTCGGAACAGTGGTGGCAATTGCTGGTTTTCTTTCAGCCAGCTTTCTCTCGGAAAAAATAGACAGGCATACCAGGGTGGCTCTGCTGGGCTCCGGTGTTGGGTTATTATTTGTGCTACTGTTCATGACATTGATATTCGGCCTGACATAATTTGGCATTGTGGCAACATTTATATGCTGAGTTATATATATACCCCTGACAGGATGGGATGCAATGAACTACGATTATGAAGATGAATCAGCTTCAGATAGAGGCGATGCCCTGGAACAACCCAGCGAAGCGCAGGAAGAAGAAATAGGCAGCCAATATGATAAATCTGGCATAGTTGGAATTGTTTATGGTGATGTTGGAACTGCCGATTTAAAATGCAGTGTTACGGCACCTATTGAAAAAGGAGAGTATGTCCAGATACCTCATGATTCTGCCGGCATGGTGCTTGGCCAGGTGGACAGCATGGAGCGCAAAACCAATCTGTCAGATGAAAAGGCGCTTTTACTTTCCCAGGGGGAAATGATGGACATTAAGGAAAAAGTCCTGGCAAAAATCAGCATTCTCGGATATCGGGATGAGCGCGGATTATTGCAGACACCAAAAGTTCCTTTCAAGGCTGGCTCGCCAGTCATGCGTGCCGAGGAAGACCTCATAATAAAGGTAATTGGGATTAAAAATGACGATAAGACTGGCGCATACATCGGAATGCTCATGGGCCATGATATTCAAATTCAACTTGATATAAATGATATGGTCTCAAAGCATGTAAGTGTTCTGGCAAAGACTGGCGGCGGAAAAAGTTACATTACTGGCGTATTGATTGAAGAATTATTGAAACATGAAGTTACAGTCATGATTATTGACCCCCATGGAGAATATAATTCTGTCAGGGATCCTGGCGAAGATTCGGAGTTCAATGCAGCCTTTGGGGTTACTCCCAGGGGATACCCGGATAAGATTATTGAGTTTTCAGCAAACACAAAAATCAACAAGGATGCAAAACCTCTAAGATTTACACTGTCAAATCTTGAAGCCAGAGATATACTGGCACTTACCCATGTTAAGAATACAAGACAGGCACTTCCGGCTCTGAAAAAGGTTCTGGAAATGATTCGGGCCAATAAGCCAACCTTCTCACTCAAAGATGTTATTCGAACCATTGAAGCCCAGGAAGACAGCAATAATGCCCAGCTTATTCAGGAATTGCTATATCTGGACGAGATTCAGATATTTGCAGAGCGCGGCACCAAGCTGGACGAACTTGTTCAAAAGGGAAAGATGACGATTCTCAATATGAAAGGCACAGAGCCAGACATTGCAGAGCTTATTGTCAACAGGGTTACAACATCACTTTTTGAGATGCGGAAAATCAATGCTATTCCGCCAATGCTTCTTGTGGTTGATGAGGCTGTTAATTATTGCCCCCAGCAGGGCACCACTGCCTGCTCGAAAATCATGAGAACAATAGCCGCCGAAGGTCGTAAGTTCGGTCTTGGAATGGTGATAATAACCCAGCGTGCCGCAAAAATTGACAAGAATGTCCTGAGCCAGTGCGGTACCCAGATAATTCTGAAGATTACAAATCCACTTGACCTAAAGGCAGTCACGTCGTCTGTGGAAGGTCTTACTGCTGGCACAACCGAGGAAATTCAGCAATTGCCACTGGGCATAGCCATTGTTTGTGGTGCTGGATTGCAGGTTCCGCTATTCGTTAGAGTGCGACCCAGAGAGTCAAGGCACGGTGGAGAAACAGTTAAGATAATTGAGTAAGCTTTTTCTTTGCCAATCTCTTTTTCCTTTTCAAATCATTAATGTAAATCCTGGCCCAGGTATAGGCCAGTATTGAACCAGACACATTGGCAATAACCAGGCCCCACCAGACACCATCAAGACCAAATCCAAATTGAACAGCCAGGCCCCATGCCAGTAGAGGTGTCATTAGAACTGTTCTGAACAATGTTAGTACAAGGGCGTTCATGCCCTTACCAGTGCCCTGGAACATTGCCCCTGACAACATGCCGTGGGCAACGCCTGGCAAGAATAACCAGGAGATTTGGAAGAATCTTGTTATATCTGGAGCCAAATGGGATGCGCTTTCTGCCTGGGTGAATATTGCCGCGATCTGGCTCGCCATCAAGAAGATAAAAACAGCAACCACCAGTTCTATCATGAATCCAAGTTTTATGGAATATTTCAGGGCAGTGTCCATCTTCCGATAATTTCCCATGCCATATGTTGCACCACAGACCGATACCACAGCAGTTGATATGCCAATTAATGGTAAGATTCCCAGGGTGGCTATGCGCCATCCAGTGGTTATGACCGCCACGCCATCTGTACCTGCCACACCAATAATTATGATGTTTAATACCAGCATATTAATGGACATTGAAAGCTGCTGGACTGATGCTGGCAATCCAACCTTGAATATGTCCTTTGCAATCTCTTTGCTGTACTTGAATTTCCTGATGGCGATATCAACATAAGTGTTCTTCTTTATGAAAAGCCAGTAGAATAGCAGAGCTGAAGAAACACTCAATGAAATCAATGTGGCCCAGGCTGCGCCGGATATCCCCATGTCCAACCCATAAATCAGTATCGGGTCAAGAATGATGTTTATTATGCCCCCTAGCGCCATGGCAATCATGGCTCTGTTTGCATCCCCCTCGCCCCGCAACAGGGCATTGGCCACATTGGCAAAGAAAATTATAATGGCACCAGCAAACAGTACATTGGAGTAAGCCAGTGTGAATTCAAGAGTCTCGCCTGCCCCGATTGCTATGAACATTGGTTCGGCCAGCAATAATAATGGAAAGGTAAGTGCCAGTGAAACAATAATCATGAAAATCATTGTATGGGTAGCAACATTGCTTGCCCCATCCTTGTCCTTGGCACCTATTCGGCGGGATATTGCGGCGCCGCCGCCAACGCCTAGCCCGGTTGCCAGAGCCAACATCATAAAAAAGAACGGGAAAAATAAGCCAACTGCAGCAAGGGCATTTGCCCCAAGCCCAGATACCCAGAATGCATCCACAAGATTGTAAATTGTCTGAATGGACATTGCAAAAATCATTGGCAGAGCCAGTTTCAGTATGGCCTTCTTGGGGTCGCCAACAAGGGTTTTTACTCCCTTTGTCTGGCTTTCTCCTTCGCTCATCTGGGCAGGGTGAGAGGTCGGGGAATTAAAAGTTTGCGCCTTAACCGATTGCTTATAATAATACCTGGACTTGGCAGGGACATCGAAGGTTTCTCTATGAGCAATAAGGAATTCACAGATTTTAACCTAATAACCCCAATCCATCGTGCATTGTGCGACATGGACTATACAGTGCCAACGCCGGTCCAGTTGCAGGCAATACCCCCATTACTTGCAGGTAGAGATTTGCTTGGATGCGCCCAGACTGGCACAGGGAAAACTGCTGCTTTTGCATTGCCTATTATTCAGCATCTGGCCAAGAACCAGCGTAGACGTGAGCGCGGCTTTGTACGGGCTTTGATAGTAACCCCTACAAGGGAGCTGGCAGCCCAAATTTATGAAAATTTGAACATGTACTGCAAATATCTTGACGTAAATTCGATTGTGGTGTTTGGGGGGGTTAAGCAAAATGCCCAGGTTAAGAGTCTGAACAAGGGAGTCGATATACTGGTTGCAACACCAGGCAGATTGTTGGACCTCATTAATCAAGGTTATATCAAGCTGGAAAAAGTAGAATTTTTTGTACTGGACGAGGCAGACCGTATGCTGGACATGGGTTTTATCCCAGATGTTCGGAGAATTCTCAAATATCTTCCAAATAAGAGGCAGACAATGTTCTTTTCAGCCACCCTGTCCCCGAAGATAATCCAACTGTCAAAAAGCATGATTCACAATCCTGTTAGGGTCGATGTTACGCCTGAAAAACCAGTAGTTGAATTGATTGACCAGCAATTGATGAATGTTAAAACAAAGCAAGAAAAATCCACGGTTTTGATGAATGTTCTCAAAGAAGATAGTGTCACACGGGCACTGGTCTTCAC
>DAOVXH010000178.1 GCA_030636255.1 Methanomassiliicoccales archaeon | reverse complement strand
TTCTGGTCTGCATTTACAAATCATCCTTCCTGGGCCACGGCTGATGTGCTGTCAAAACCAGTGCTTATTCTTACGCATACAGAGGGTTGCGCTCCTTGTGAAACAATGATTGTTACATGTTCTGATTTGTCAGAAACATATTCTGGCCAGATTACATATTATGATTTATTATCTGGAACAGATGAACCCCAGGCATCCGATTGTTTTGCCGCCTATGACACGATGCCGCCGAGCTATGTTCCATTGACCACCATACTGACAAAAGGACCTGATAATCAGATTATCTGGCATAGCTGGGAGGGCATTGTAGAGAAGGCTGTTCTGTCAAGCTGGATAGAGGATGCATTATCATACCATGAGGATTACTGATTAAATGATACAGAAAAATAGAACTCTTGGATTGATACTGGCCCTTTCCATGGCCTTTGTTTCAGTGTCGGCCTTTGCAGTGATGACCGTATCAGCACAGGAAGAATTCCCAATGGCTGACGATTTTACAGCCACAGACCATCTGAACCGTACATTTTCCCTTGATGACCTCTCCGGGGATATTATAATACTGCATATCACCCAGCTGGAGAACCCTTTATGCATTGAATGTGAGGAGCAGATGCACAATCAGATAATGGAGCTGGCCAGCCTCGCCAGTCAAAATGACCAGAACATCAGCATAGTCACATTGAACATCCGGAAGAATGAGTATTCTGACCCTGGCTGGGAGCTTGCAGAATCCTGGTATGATGTTAATATCACATGGCACTGGGTGGAGGAATTTGAGCCGTTCTCTGCATCGGGACTTTATCAAAATTACTGGGAGGTGAATGGCAGTTTTTCCAATCCCTCAATTATACTCATTGACCAGGAACTGGGAGTAGCTGGTGTGTATCATGTTTATTGCATCGGAGTCGGAGAGCTGGACGGCGTTCAAACCGCAGATTCATTAATTCAGGACGCATCAGATATAATGTCTGGTGACTGGGGTGAATTTCGAGGTAACTTATCAGAAGGTGTCACACTTGCCGGAATGTTCATCCTGGGCATAATCACATCATTTTCTCCCTGCTCCATTGCCCTGCTAATTGTGATGATTTCTTATATTGGTTCTCTTGAGGATGATATCCAGACACCCTCTAACACCCGAAAGAAAGGCCTGAAAATTGGCATGGCATTCACCCTGGGCATGACTCTGATGTTCTTTATTATCGGGCTTCTTGTGTCCTATGTAGGCCTATTCATTGAGATGTCAGCGGCATTCTATCTAATTGCCGGAATTATCCTGACAATCCTTGGAATAAATGCAATAAGACCACTTGGCCTGGGAGAACTGGCTAATCGACTCAGAGGTTCGCAATCTTCAGATGGAGAAATGCAATCAAAAGACCGTTTTATCGATAAAATAAGCAGCCAGTCAGAGTTCCTTGGCTCGTTCATGTTGGGCATGTTCTTCACCATTGGCTGGGCACCCTGCGCCATATCACTTGTATTTCCGGTAATTGTCATGATGCTGACCCAGGACTTCACATTGCTCACCGGCGGAATAATGATGGCCGCCTTTGGTCTAGGTCATGGCCTGATAATTGTGCCTATCTGCACCGCAACAGGAGACGTAAAAGGCAGAATGGGAAACAAGCTGGTGAAGGCAGGAAAATGGGTGCAGCCAGGATTCGGTATTGTCATAGTTGTGCTTGGAATAATCTTCGCCATGAGGTTCTTTGGTTTTGAGCTGTGGTGAAGAATTCGATTAACCCAGCTTCTTTTCTAATCTGATTGTCTCAGTGATTACCTCGAACCCAATGTCCAGGTTCTATTCTTTATCTATGTTCCTGATTGTTATTGGCATATTGTTCACCAATCAATTGTCCACACAGTGTCCGCAGGAACATGAATCCAGTATCCTTCTCCTGGCTGCATGACATAGGTAGGTCCAATTTCCCTAATAAGGCCTGGTTCAGCAAGGTCACATACCTCCACCTGGTCAGCTCCGGTACCCCAGAGGGCATTTGCAACATTCATTGAATCGTTTAGAGTGGGATAACCAACCAGATTCCAGCCAGCATATAATGTTATATCTGTGGATACTGGCTCTATTCCTTCCACAGTGAAATTAGTTGCATTCACCATGTGTATCCATATGCCTACTGTGTGGTCCAAAAGGTCAACCTCGCTGAGATTTTGGCTGTATATGGAACTTGACAGCCATGGATTCAAACTTTGCGAATCATAGAGCTTAACTCTGTCCCAGTCGCCGTCAATGCTTGCCAGTACTGTGTCGATGTTCTCATTGGACTGTACAAGCGGTAGAGAGATTAGGTTCCAGCCGGTGGATAGGGTGACGTTATAGATGATTGGAGGCGGTGATGATGTTACCCAGGGCTCCATCAATGGATAATTGTCCTGGTTTATGCCAATATTCGTGTATGGTGTATCTCCGATTCCGTCTGCCGGAGGTACATCTTGTGTTGCTGTGCTGTTGAAGTCTACTCCCGTGTAATCGGACCAGTAATTGCCTCCATCTGGATAGCCATTGTCCCAGGAGTTTGTGCCTGTATCATAAGCTTGGTCGATATTGTTTATTATGTTGTTGTGGTAGATTATATTGCCATCGGAGGAAGAAAGAAGGTGTATGCCATACCCGTTATTGTTTGATACCATGTTGTTCTTTATTGTGTTATTGATGGACTCCCAGAGATATATTCCAAAATATTCATTAGATGAAAAATTGTTGTTAGCCAGAGTGTTGTTGCTGGATAATAACAATACTATGCCGTGTGTACCATTGGTTGCAATATTATTACTGATAACACAGTGGTCTGAAAATCCTATTTCAATCGCTATTGAAGCGCTATCCAGGGCCTGATTTTCGACAATTACATTAGTGCAATTTGCCAATATTACCTGTCCTGCTCCCAAAGGCACTGTTCCAGAAGTTTGGTTCTTCCAATAATATACTGGTTTGCCGTTTACTGTATTCGAAATGTCGATAGAATGAGTGTTCCAGTGTACTAGAAAATCGCCATCTATAGTAATCCCATCATCATCTTTCATGGAATTATTAGTTATTACGAGGTTTTTGGAGCGTGAGGGAATAATACCATAAAAGCCACTATTTGATACGGTGTTACTATCTATGGTGTTTTTATTGGAAGCGTCTAGGAATATGCCATAGAATCCATTGTTTGAAACTACGTTTTTTGTCAATATACCATTATCTGCATTGTATAACAAAATGCCAGATGCAGTATAGTAAGGCCAGTTTAAGAAATCAATCGCCTCATGCAAATAACAATTCTCCACAACATAATACTCTGTAGTATTCCCGACATATATGCAATACCCATAGCCTGTGCCGTTGATATCCCATCCTTCAATAATCCAGGGATTGCCTTCCGTGCCGTCACCAGTTGCCCAATTAACAACTCCGTGGGCCTCATCGAAGTCTGCGTTTGAATTTATTCTGATTGGAAGGTGTTGGGTATAATTTGATACTGGCTCCATTGGTTCCATCAATGGATAATTGTCCAGTGCTCCGGCGCCCCCTGCAATATTCGTGTATGGCGTATCGCCGATTCCGTCTGCCGGAGGTACATCTTGTGTTGCTGTGCTGTTGAAGTCTAC
>DAOVXH010000057.1 GCA_030636255.1 Methanomassiliicoccales archaeon | reverse complement strand
TTTCCGGGGAGAAGCTTTATCCAGCATTGCCTCGGTTGCCGAAGTTGAGGTCTCCACCAAGGAGAAAAGGGCCAAAACAGCCCATTTTGTTTCCCTGAAGAAAGGGAAAATGAGTGCCATGAAGCAAATTGGCCGAGACACTGGCACAACCATTTCTGTAAAGAAATTATTCAGCGGCCATCCTGCCAGATTGAAGTATTTAAAATCAGATAGAGTGGAAATTGGGCATATAATTCAGATAATCACAGAACGTGCACTGGCCAATCCGGAAATAGCCTTCAAGCTTCACAATGATGGAATTGAAGTTATCAATGTTCCCAAGGTGAAGAACCTTCCAGATAGAATAAATGACATAATGGGAAGGCGAGTGGCCAGGGAATTGGTTTCATTCATTGAGACAGAAGACAGCATGACAATAATCGGACATCTGGCCAAACCCACAATTACCAAGGCCACAAAGAATGAATTGTTCATTTTTGTAAATGGACGACCAGTAGCCAGCCCGAAAATTACCCAGGCAATTGAGAATGGATATTCTGGCATGCTTATGCGCAATCGCCACCCGGTAGGGGTTCTGATGCTGGACATTGATCCAAAGGTTCTGGATGTGAATGTTCATCCCACCAAAAGGAAGGTCAGATTTGCCGATGAAAAGAAGGTTGCCAGGTTCGTGGAGAAATGTGTAGCGGCAGCCCTGGGAAACACCGAAATAATTCCAGATATTGAACCAAGGCAAAAGGACATCATACACAGGCCGGTTATTGAGGGTAAAAAGAAAAGGTCCAGCATGCCAAAGGCCCAGGGACAGCAGACTCAGATAATGGATGACATTGAAACAGAGGCAATATCCCAAGGGGAAGCAATCCCAAGAATGAAAGTCATTGGCCAGATACTGAACACCTATATTCTGGCACAGAGCGGTTCTGATTTGTTGATAGTGGACCAGCATGCTGCCCATGAACGAATAAACCTGGACCGATTGAAGAATTCCAAGAAGGCAAAAAAGGCACAGCAGAAGCTTATTACTCCTATACCGTTAAATCTGGGAAAAAAGGAAAGCCAGCTTGTGGAACATTATCGCCAGATAATCGAGGATTTTGGTTTCAAGATAGAACCCTTTGGAAAGGACACCTACCTGGTTAGGGCGGTTCCGTCCATTGCTGGTCACCTGGAGTCCGAGAAAGGATTACTGGACATGATTGACGAACTATCAGAACTTGGAAAAGCAAGAAGCATTGAGGATAAGTGGGATGATATTCGACATTTGATAGCATGCCATTCATCAATTAGAGCTGGAGAAAGGCTCAGCAATCAGAGAATGGCCAAGTTGATTGAAGAATTGCACACAATCGATAATCCATTCCACTGCGCCCATGGACGGCCAACAATCGTCAGGATTACCCAGAGGGAGCTTGAGAAATTATTCAAGAGGATAGTTTAATGCAAATATTCTGGCCATCCCAGAACTTCATCACCGTTTCAGTCACTGGCCATGAATGCCAATTAATGTGCCAGCACTGCCAGTCTCGATTTTTAAAGCATATGGAACCTGCCAATACCCCTGAAAAGCTCTGGGAACTGGCATCTGAAACTGATGCAAAGGGTATGCTTATCTCCGGAGGCAGCGACCTGAACGGCGCAGTACCAATATTGCCATATTTAGATATTATTAAAAATATAAAAGAAGAATTAAATATATCAATTAATTTGCATACTGGCCTTATTACCCTGGAGGACATTTCAAAGCTTGCTGGAAAGGGAATTGATGTGATATCTTTTGATGTAATTGGGTCAGCAGAGGCACTGAAAAATGTGTACGGTCAGGAGGTGGAGGATGATTATTTTGACAATGCACTGGCAGAGTTTAAGAAGGCTGGACTGAAGGTTGTGCCACATATCACAGTGGGCCTGGACCGGGGAAATGATTCCGGTGAAGAAAATGCTTTAAAAATAATAGCTAGGCATGGACCTGATTTTGTGGTGCTGAACGCCCTGATGTCCTCCGAGGGTGCAAAAAAAGCAACTCGACGGCTCATTGATGTTCTGAGATTGGCCAGGGAGATATTACCAGAAAAAACAGCCATAGGAATTGGTTGTATGAGGCCCAGAGGCCAGATAGTTGATGCAGACCTTCTCATGGAACTTGGAATTAATGCAATGGCATTGCCCTCAAAGGACATTATTCGACAGCTTCGCTCATTAGGTGTAGATATTGTGGAAAAGGATGGATGCTGTGCGTTCTTCAGGTGCTAGGTTACAGGCTCTAGGTGCTAGGATTTCATAATATTTTCTACAATAATAGATATGCTGGCTTCGATTTAAGAATCGTCGGGAGCGAGCTACGTTCCTTAGAAAATGATATGTGTTTTTGATACCTTATCTCCCCTAACCTTGTGTCCCTGCACTGGCCTACAAGGAATCAGAGGTTCCTCTAGTAACGAAAACAAGTTTTCTCCACGTACCCTACCTGCTCGGGGCGCTGAGAATTTATAATTCGTTGAATACTTTAAGAAGTTTCATTGTTGCCGCATAGTCTAATGAATCACCTTCATATTCACACTTATATAAGCCCTGCAAATTAGATGGTAGCTTTACTCCGTTCTCTACTAAAAGGACAAAGCCTTTGCTACCATATAAACCAATGGCAGCTCCAATTTCTATGAGAACATTTTGATTAATGTGGACATGTTGATTACCTTTCGCATCTAACAATTCTCCTTCTCTCATAACGTGAATTACACCTGCAAAACAATCTCGCATGTCTTTAAATACTTTTTCTGGGACTGGAATTGAAGTTGATTCTCTTTCAATTGATATGATTGGATCAAATTTCCCAAACTTCAATATTTCTTTTAATTGATCTGCAATTTTAGTATTTTTTCCATGACTAATATAAACTTTATTATTTTGAGGTACGATTGCCTCCGAGCTTCTTTCGACAGGTTTTTCTGAAATTGATTGTGCAAATGAGTCAATATCCATGTCAGGATTCGATGAATTATCTGCTGGCTGGGCGACGGTCATAGGCTGATTCTGGGAATATAGTGCAACAAACAATCCTGTTTTCGTATTTTTTATTACACCAACATATCTTCCATTCTTTTCTAAAATATCTCTGGCTTTTGAAGCACGATCTTTTGGCAATCCCATTGAAACTAAAATATTTTTAATTATAGTATCATTTGGAAATTTAGCTTTATTGTATTTTTGAAAAAATTCATTCATAATCTTTGGCTGAAGGATTGCTTCAGATTTTGCCAGTATATCATCGCCCTCAGTGGTTGGGGCAACAATTCTTTTACCAAGAGGTGTCAAAATAATCTGTTTTGCACCATAACCGCCCTCAGTTAAGCCATAAGCTGTCGAAGAACCACACAATCCTCGCCATGTTCCACTAGTCGGAGACATATCCAATGCCATTGCAATATCATGAGGTGCACCACCTTTGCCAGCAAAATTGTCCCAAATCGACTGCGAGATTTTTAAAGCATATTCAAGCGGATATGCAGGAAAATCACTTTGTGGTACCCTTATATTCTTAGTTTTTTTCACTTCACTGCTTTTCTTTTCAGCCATTTCTTCCACCTCTCTCCTAATTAGCTACTAACGGGCACACAACCTTATTAGTTTATCTATACTGTTATTTAGCATAGCAATTCTTAATATCATAAGCAACTAGACCCTAGCACCTATTTTACTAGGGTTGATTGTTGAGGTTCTGACCCCCCCCCGGCCTTCGACCGAGGTTCCCTAAAACAGGGATTTCAATCTGTCTTTTTGACGATAATATGCCTGTCACTCACTTATAAAATAATTGCAGTACCCCGCCCTCAAGCTGAGATAAGTTGTGATTCAGACTAGGCATGTTACTGTAAAATGCCAGTCTTGAAGCCTACTGGACTTCAAGTCCTTTCTTTATCTTCTTGGCCAGTCCCTTGCTGATTCCCTTAATGGCTGCAAGTTGCTCTTCCGAAGCTGTCTTCAATAAGGCAATGGATGTGTATCCTACATCATACAGGGTTGTTGCCCTGGCCAGGCCGACTCCGGGTATGCACATGAACTGCTCAAGAACGTCTTCAATATCCTCCAGAACTACTTCCTCGCTTACCTGCTCCATCTTTGACTTGGCAAGGGCATTGTCCGGGTCAATTGAAAGTATCTGGCTGTAAACTTCCATTGATTTGTCCTGGCGGTCCCTGCTATCAAGGATATCTGCCTTAAGGAGCAATGCTTCAATATTTTGTGGATTGAGCTTCAGGGCGGTATTAACATACTGGACCGCAGAGCCCCACTTTCCAAGTTTGTGCAATACCAGGCCTTTCTGCACAAGGGTTTTTTCATGGGCCCTATCATGCTTCAGAACCTCATCAAAGCAGGTCATTGCATCGTCATACTTTCCGGCACTGACAAAGTTCATTCCCTTCCTGAGATATGCTTCTGGGTCGATTCTCTTTGCCCCGGCTGTCAGTAATTCCTGGCCGCAGGAGAAGCAGATTGCAGAATGGGCGCTGTTAAGTTCACCGCAGTTGGCGCACTTGATATCTTCCTCTTCTATGAGATCATCATCTACCTTGCCCTTTGCCCTGGCCATCTCCACTTCCTCGGGAGGTGGCGGTGGAACCGCCTTCTTGGCCTGTGCCTTTGGCTTTGGAGGTGGAGGCGGTGGCATTTCAAGGTCCAGTGTGCTGTCCAGAAGGACCTGTTCCTCTTCTTCCTTCTTTGTTATCTCCTTTGACGATATTGTGTATTCACCAGCTCCTGTCTTGGCAACATACTTCTTGCTGTAAATTGATGAAGATGCATATTTTTCCCTTATTGGGTACATTATGGCAATGGCTGCAAACTGAACAATGATAAATGCCAGGCCCATTGCCGGGAAGTAAAGTGAAATGAATGGTGAGACCTGGGAATTTACTTCATAATCAAGTGTTACAGTATAGGGATTCTGATTTTCCACAAACAATGCTACCTCTCCAAAGGAGGAATCACGATCATTCATACCAGACCATTGAAAAGTTGTGTCAAGTTGTGTTGGTTCCCAGATTCCTATACCATCCTTGACCAGACTAATATTGCAGGGTCCAGATAGCGTTATTGTGATGCGGTCTGCACGGGTCAGTCCAAATCTATCCTGTGAATCAAATGTCACTCTGGTGGAATCTAATATGCCTATATCTACGATATCATTTGGTCCATGGGAGTCTGCAAGATAATCCTGGGTATATGGGGCCAAAAGGAATATGATAAGCATTGCACTGGCTCCTATTATTACTGAGGAGCGCCGAATGGAGTTCCTGGCCACCAGAAATTTTCTACTCTTGTTACGGGTAAATTTAATCTCCAGTGCCTTGAAATAAATGGCCTCAACAGACATTATCATGGCAAATATCAAGAGAATAAACACGAAAGAGTCCATAGGAAAATACAGTGGGTCTGGCCTCATTCCCATGAAGAAGGCAACAATAAGCCCCAGAACCATGGCTATTATTATCTGGATGACAAAGAATATTGTCTTTATTTTCCTTATTCGGACAAGTCGGTATGAACCTTCCAATCTTTCCTTTATGTTCTTAATAGCCATTCAATCAAACTCACAAAGCCAGGTATTTCTCCAGAGATATTTTTTATTACCAAACTTGAACATCTGGCAGGCATAAATAATTTTGCATACTTTGGACATGAGATTTAGATTTCAATTATCAGTGTCAGCAAATGGGTCATCATCATCGTATTCTGCATCAAAGAAATAAAGTGAAATGAAGCTGGTAACAAATATCACAAGGAATGACAGAATTAGATTCACCAGAATTAGCCTTGCCAGTATGAACAAATCATCTGAAAGGTTACTGGATATAATCTCAGTTGAAAATGTCGGGCTTATGAATATCAGGAAGCAAAAGAAAGCCCCGGTCATTGGTAATGTGACAGAACTGGCCATTACTATCCGTGGGTCAGGGAATAGATAGCCTATCAGCACACCGATGATGCTGAAAGATAGTAATAAAACCCAGGCAGATATGGGAGAGTCAAATGGCGCCGAAAAATAATAGAACACATTGTAGAAGAACAGGTATCCCATGAACAGGCCAAGCATTAGATGAACTGCTATTATTTTCAAGAAATCCCTGCTGGTGAGGCTCTTTATCATCTCGGATATGTTCATCTGCCAACACCCCCTACTCCAGGTGTCAGGTCAATGCCCAGGTATCTGCGGATGACATTTGCGTCATTGTCAGGCCCAGAATAAGAAGGAATATCCTGAATGAATATTATGGCAGAGGAATAATCATACCAGTCCAAATTTTCTCCATTAGAATAATTGTATATATCGCTTACAGTTTTCATTATTGTGAAATCAACGGTCCAGTTGAGTTCTATATACCTTGTAATTGTTATACTGGACTCTGGCTCAACAAGTATTGCAGGTGTATCAAAGGAATAGCTGGCCACAAAAACAGGATAATATCTCTGCTCTGTATCATTGACAGGGAGCTTGCCGTCTATCATCCATCTGCTCAGGCTAGGATTATCCTCCAGGGGCAGGTCCCTGAGCCAACCCTTGTAATTTAAAATCCAGATCTTTAGCTCCTTCTGGCTGGGATTGTTTATTGTGAATTCAATGCTCATGTTCACAGATTCCATATTGCCAGCAGAATCATATCTCACATCTGGCAATGCTTCTGTGGAAATGTCTGCCAAAATTCTGGCCTTGGCGATTTCCGTATAATTATATGCAGTTATGACAGACAGTATCAGAGATATGGAAAATAAGATGGCCATAAACGCCCAGACCAGCTTTTTGAAGTTAATATCATTAAATTTCATCGACTATTTCCTCATCCTGGGAGGATTCATTCGGCAGATTTATCTCAGGAGGCGGAGGTGGTGCTTCATTACCATACATATCTTCGGCAAACCAGCATTTCACAAAGTGACCTGTGGCAACCTCGATGTTCTCCGGGTCCTTCTCCTTGCATATATCCTTGGCCCACACGCATCTTGGATGGAATCTACAGCCACTTGGTAAATTAATTGGACTGGGAATATCTCCCTTGATTGGCACATCAACCCAGTCATAGTCCGGGTCAGGTATTGGAACAGCAGCCAGCAATGCCCTGGTATAGGGGTGTGTTGGATTGTTTATCAGGGTATCGGTCTCGGCGGTTTCCACAAGATTTCCCAGGTACATGACTCCAAGATTATCTGACATATATCTGGCTATTGCCACATCATGGGTTACGAACAGGTACGCGATGCGGAACTTTTCCTTGAGGTCCAGCATGAGGTTCATTACACCGGCACGGATGGAAACATCCAGCATGGACACTGGCTCATCTGCCACAATGAACAGGGGGTCAACCACAAGGGCACGGGCTATTGCCACCCTCTGCCTCTGGCCGCCACTTAATTCATGGGGATAACGCTCCAGCATATCCTGGGGGTTTTTCAGACCTGCATCCTGAAGCGCCTTGACAACTGCTGTAAGCCGCTCTTCCGGGCTCTGATGCTTTTCATGAACTGTCAGAGGGTCTCCAACAGTCTGCTGAACTGTAAACCTTGGATTGAGAGATTCATAGGGGTCCTGGAATATCATTTGCATGTTCTTTCGGAATCCGCGAAGCTGTTTCTTTTTGATGCCAGCTATATCTCTGTCCCTGAACCATATGCTTCCTTCGGTAGGGTCCTCCAGCCTGGCAATGCATCTTCCAGTGGTGGTCTTTCCGCAGCCGGATTCACCTACAAGGCCGTATATTTTGCCTCTTTCTATATTGAAGGTTACATCGTCCACTGCCTTTACATGAAGTTGAGGGGCGCCGAATGAAAGCAGACCCTGCTTGATTTCGAAATATTTCTTGAGATTCCTTATCTGGAGAATTGGCTCTTCACTCATTGCCCATACCTCCGTCCTGAACTTCATGTGCAAAGTGGCATAATGAACGCTGGCCAGATGGCAGCTCTATGAATGGTGGTTTCTCTTTCTGACATATCTCCTTGGCATGCTTGCATCTTGGGTGGAACCTGCATCCTTCTGGTGGAACAACCAGGCTCGGCGGGTTGCCTGGAATGCTTGTTAATCTCACCCGTTCGCCTCTGAGATTTGGAAATCCTGCAAACAAGGCCTGGGTATAAGGATTGGATGAGCGCTTGAAAACATCCTTGATTTTTCCATATTCCATGATTCGGCCAGCATACATGACACATATCTTGTCAGCCACATTGGCAACCACTGAAACATCATGGGTGATAATTATCATGGCCATTTCAAATTCCTTCTGGATATTGTTTATCTCCGTCAGGATGCGCCTTTGCATGATGACATCCAGCGCAGTTGTTGGCTCGTCTGCGATAATGAGACTTGGATTGTGAACAAGTGCCATGGCTATCATTGCCCTCTGGCGCATTCCTCCACTGTATTCATGGGGATAATGGTTGATACGGTCCTTTGGTATACCAACCAGCTTGTAGAGCTCCACAACTCTCTTCATGGCCTCCTGCTTGGTAACTTTCTTGTGAATTCGAACTGCCTCGATAATCTGGTCCCCTACCTTGTAAACCGGGTTGAAGGCATTCATTGCCCCCTGGAATATCATTGATATCTCATCCCATCTGAGGTTCCGCATTTCCGAAGTATAGGCATCCAGTCTGCCGTCCTTTTTCATGCTAGGTTTCAAAATTTCCTGACCCTTGAAAAATACTTGACCGCCCTTGACATAGGCATTGTCCGGGAGAAGCTGGGTGATTCCATATCCCAGAGGGGTTTTTCCGCAGCCGGATTCTCCAACAAGGCCCATTGTTTCACCGGGTTCGAGGCTGAAGGTCACATCCTCAACAGCATGTACCCAGCCTTCCTTGACCTTGAAGTTCAATGTTAAATCTTTTACGTCCAGCAACGGCATATTATCTACTCCTCAGTCTTGGATTCACTATTTCGTCCACGCCTCTTCCTACCAGATAGAAGCCCAATGCCAGTATTGTTATTGAAAGGCCTGGTGGCAGCATCCACCACGGCGCAATGAGAGAATGACCGCTTGTCTGGATTGTTGAAAGCATATTACCCCATGAAATAACCTTGGGGTCTCCAAGTGCCAGATAGCTCAGTGCTGCCTCTGTGAGGATTGCACCAGCCACGAAAAGCGTCATGTAAAGGAATGTGAAGGGTAGAACATTGGGTGCTATGTGCTTGAGAATTATCTTTGCATCACTGGAACCGGATACCCTGGCTGCATCAATGAATGCCCTTTCTTTTAGAGATAATGTCTGAGCACGGACCACCCTTGCAATACCTGGCCAACCCAATAAGGCCAGAATAATCACTATGTTCCAGATGGACTGCCCCTGTATCTGGGACCAGATAAGAACTATAGGCAAGAATGGAATTGTAAGAGCTATATCAGTAATTCTCATGAGCAGCATATCAATGTTTCCGCCATAGTATCCAGATACCAGGCCAACAAGGGTTCCCACAACAACAGAGAAGAATGCTGCAGTAAGGCCAACAAACAAG
>DAOVXH010000074.1 GCA_030636255.1 Methanomassiliicoccales archaeon | reverse complement strand
GTTTTAATCAGCATATATTTCACCACATATAATCTCAGGATGGCCGTGAAAGTTCATGTCTATAGACCTGAATCATATTATCTCCGCAGCAGCACAGGGGTTCTGTTCCCTTTGCCATTAGTATTACTGTGTTTCCACAGATTATGCACAGATATTTTTCATTCACTTCATCCATAGCACAATGTAACATGGCAATCATTATTATCCGTTGCCCAATATATTTATAAATTTCACATCAATTTCTTCATAATTTTGTCACAATTCTTTTTACAAAATATAATAAGAGCATTGGCAAGGAAGAAAGAACACAGAAAATCTATCTATATGTAAATAATGCGCGTCATGAAATTGTATATTTTACTAAACAAAACTATATATATACATAATGTGCATTTACTGAACTAGTGTTCATATGTATTCTATTAAGAAAAAGTTGGCCCTTCTTATTTTGGGGCAAAAAGGCGGCGTAAATAGGATGAATATATTGAACACGCTATCTGAACGGCCCTTTAACACTAGCCAGCTAGCTGAGGTTCTTGAATTGAATTATCACACGGTTCAATATCACATCAAGATACTTTTAGAGAACGAGATTATTACCAGTTCCAATTCTGGTGGATATGGTGATGTGTTTTTTCTGGCTCCCGAACTGGATGCAAATAGGGAGCTGCTTGAAGGCATTGGTGAGAAATTAGCATCATCCTCAGTGCTTACCTCATTTGTTTCCTCTGATGTATTTTTCAAACGGGTCATGGAGCAGATAAATGACATAGTTATTATCCTAAACACAAAGGCTCAGATATTTTTCTGGAATAAGAGCGC
Source organism: Methanomassiliicoccales archaeon (assembly GCA_030636255.1). Lineage (GTDB taxonomy): Archaea > Thermoplasmatota > Thermoplasmata > SG8-5 > SG8-5 > JAGLQM01. The sequence continues at coordinate 7,372 of DAOVXH010000074.1, read as the reverse complement.
GGAGAAATTATTTGGGTATAGTAAGAAGGAAGTGATTGGGGAAGAAATTCAAATTTTTTCGAACAAGGGCTTTTTCAAAGATATAGTGACCAACCTTGCAGCCACTAATCCTTTGACTGCCTATGCAACAAAAGCCACAGATAAGCAGGGAGAGACGATAGACATAGAAATCACTATAACTGTTATAAATGACGAGCACGAAAAAAAGATAGGTTATGCTCTTCTGGCCAGAAATATAACAGAACGTGTCAAAGAAGAAACAACCAATCGGGAAAACGAACAGGCACTGTCATTGATATTTGAGAATTCTACTGTAGGCATAATCCTGCTGAACAATGACATCACTATTAACATGATTAATGAAGCAGCATCTTCAATTATGCACTTGGATGTCGAGGGTATTCGGGGTTTGCGCCCTGGAGATGCATTCCAATGCATCCAGCACATTGAAAGTTCCGGGGGCTGTGGAACTGGTATTGCATGCCGCACATGCCAGATTCGTGGGATTACATCGGATACAGCAAGAACGGGAGAGCCATATGATATGGTCGAGGCCAGCCTGAATATCAAGGATGATAATGCCCTATCAACTGCCAAGTTCACATTGTCCACTGTTCCAATCTACCACAAGGGAGAGCGAAAGGTACTGCTTATCATTCACAGTGTTGATTTTGTTGCAGAACCTTAGTTTTTTTATCCATCGTATAATAGTTAGAAATGAACTTAAAATCCCAAAACATATCTAACACAATGGTATCTCCTGCCAAAAAGGTGATAATAATGGATTTAAAAGTCAAAGAAATGTTCCTTGGTCGGGACATAGATTTCCAATTGCTGGCTGAGACATTTCCTGGCATTGCGGACTATTTCAGAGGTACAAACCCAGGCAAGATTAACCAGTATGACAATGGCGTAATGAGCACAGTAATCGAGGGCCAGGGAAAAGAATCTCCATCCACTTTCGGATACTTGCCAGTGGGCGAGTTTGTATTCAATGTAGGCGGCAATCAGGAGACCATGCACTTTCTGTTCGGAGAAATTGATTGGGGCTTTGGAAAGAACCCAACAGTTCGACCAAGCCAGTATGATATTTTGCTGATTCCGGCAGGCGAGGATTTAATTCTGAATGTGAAGGCTCCGACCCTCTACGTTTGCGATTATTTAAAACAATGAATCAAGTAGGTCTGGCTCCCTATCTGGCCTTTCTAGAATTGAAGAGAAGGGTTCTCGGCGTCAAGTTCTTTGCTGAAATTGACATCACCGACAATTGCAATCTCAGGTGTCGGCATTGCTATCACTTTCATGGCAAGGATGTTTTTGAGAAGGAAGAATTGTCACTGGGTGTCTGGAGAAAGCGGTTCAGAGAACTTCACAAACAGGGCATCAGATTTGTTCTGCTTGTTGGCGGCGAACCTGCTCTCAGACTCGATGTTCTTATGCTGGCTCATAAGATGTTCCCCTTTGTTTATGTAATCACCAATGGAACAATTTTCATCCCGAAGAAGTTCAATCATTTACTTTTTGTATCCCTGGACGGTATGCGAAAGACCAATGATTCAATCCGTGGCCGGGGAACTTTCAACAAGGTTTTGAAGAATTATTCCAGAGACAAGCGTGTGGCCATAAACATGACCATAACCATGGACAATTACAGGGAACTGGAGAGTATTGTCAAACTTTCCAAAAAACACAGATTCAGGGGCGTGGTATGCAATATTTGTGCATCTGGAACCCAGGTCAATATTCCCATGCATGTTAAAACAGAAGAAAGAAAGCTCATTGTGGACGAGCTGAAAAGGGTGAAATTGAAGTATCCAAGACAACTCTTACTCAGCAATGCCATGATTAAATGGTATGAGGAAGCAGACCATCGTGGCAGATGCTACTGGGGCGATGATGTTCTGCATTTTGATGTGAAATGGAAAACAAGACGATGTTTTGGGCCCAATACCGACTGCTCCAATTGCGGGTGTCTGGCAGGTTCATTTCAAAATCCGTTTTTCATGGCCTTCACTGCCAGGGAATTTAGAAAACTTGTTTAAGCCTATTTCGTTTTTGAAGTTGCCCAAAGAAATAGGGATATTATATTTATTCGTGAAACCCCTGTCCTGTTAAGATAGTATGGAAAATACTGATGCCTGGAAGGCCAAGATTGAGCAAGACAGAATTGAAAAAAATAAATCTCTTTCAAAAGGTGCCCAGTCGCCAATTCCCCTATTGAAACGCAGGAAATTCAAGGGCCTTAATTATTATCCCCCGGATTCAAAATTTTCTTTCAAACTGGAGCTTCAAGAACATGCTGAAAAGAAAACCATCGAGGTGAAGGACTCCAAGGGCAATACCAGGAAATACATTGGCTGGGGAGAATTTCATTTTCAAATTAATGGCGCAGACTGCATACTCCAGGCCTACAAGACCAGTTCAGAGGAAGGCAGATTATTTGTTCCTTTCAAGGACACAACCTGCGGCCAGGAAACATATGGTGCTGGCCGCTATCTTGATATGGAACTGGAACATGATTTTTCAGATGGCAAATGGGCATTGGATTTCAATGAGGCCTACAATCCCTGGTGTGCCTACAATATAGATTATTCATGTCCCATGGTGCCTCCAGCGAACTGGCTCAAGGTGTCTATCCAGGCAGGCGAGAAGAACTATTCTAAGTAGACCTGAATCTGCATGGGTCTTTTTTATGGCCCATTGATACGCCAGGATATGTAAATTATCGAATCGTTATGCCTATTTCTTCATCTTGAACACAAGTCCCAATACCACGAATACGGCACCAATTGCAATCAGTATCAGAGGCACGTACAACTCTCCGACGGCCAGTTGACCCATAATCTCATCTGCGCTTTCTTTTGAATCTGCTATATTGTCATCACTGTATTCCATGTCTTGGTTCAAGACCGGTATGGTATTGTCGCTGAACATCGCTAGCTGGAGTCCAGTTGCATAGGCTGCCAGGGCTCCTGGCCCGATTGTAGTTTCGTCTGTCTCATAGGCCAATATGCCTCCAATAATCGTTTGCTCGGACAGGGTAACCTGGGCCGAACTAGCTGTAGCCTCTGTGACTGTGGCATCTATCACTGCCTGTATCGAAGAGTAAGCAATGTTTCCTCCTGGTATGTCTTGCTGATCAGAGTATACTACCAGCCCTGAAAGCTCATTTGCTTTTGCAGCAGAGCCAGCTACCATCAGTGAACTATATCCGATATTTTGATCCACTATGATTGGACAGGCTACTGCGCCGTAGGCTTCTATGGCCAGGGCAATCTGCATGACCGTGGCTGTCATGAAGGCCTCTGCCTGGGATTGTGGCGTTGTCCATGTGTGCAGGTTCATAAGCGGGTACCATTTGACCTGGGTTTCATTGTAATATGACATGGTTGTGTTCTTATCCACATATAATATCACACCACTGTCCCTGTCCACCTGGAAAATGATGGTTGCATTGTATTTGGTGTGATTTGTAAGGCCAGCATCAACTTCCAGCGTTACATTATCATATACTATCGAGTACAATGAGATATTGAATCCCTGGGTGGCTGGCGATGGTTCGTAGTATCCAATGAATTCCGCATTAGTTGGAGTACCCAAATCATCGTACCACAGTGTCTGGTTCGCGACAGCGTTTGGTGAGAATGTCCAATTTTCTATCTTCGAGTCCATGGCAGTTACATGTGTCATGTTATGCGGTAGACCAATGTATACAGACTGGTTCAGATATTGGGGAGCCATCATCGGTGTGTAAGTGTTGTTTTCATATACCGTGGTGTTCTCCCAGTATTCTCCAATGCCCTCCGTGCCATAGGCGACGTAGTTCATCTTTGAGGTTATGTTCTTCTCTACATACACATCAGCGCCGTTTAGCAATCCCCAGTAAGTGTTTGTTGAAACCATTCCAAACATCATATCACCTGGCGAGAGTGTGAGAAGTTTCCATGTCACATTCCGTTCCATGTCAATGATGACTCCTGTCAGGGGCTCAACCCAATATGTATAGGTGGCATTGTAAGTTGCCTGGGCACCAGGAATAAGTTCCGAGCCCAATAACATCTCCAGGGGTATGGCCACATTGGAGACCACCATTTCATAAACCAGGCAGTCCACGCCACCGTTTTCCTCGGCTCTGTCATATGTGGCGTTTATAGCCATTCCAATATCCCCGTTCCACATGGTGAAATTCTCTACTGGTGCGCCCACAGGATACGGGCTCACTATTCCTACAGGGAAGGTGAATTGGCCTGTTCTAGCCACAGTGGAAAATCCTGCCACATCCACGTATTGGGCGGTCTTTCTATGAACTCCGTATGATGCAAACGAGCCATATTCTGGCAGCTCGGTTGTGCCGTTCATGACCACAGTAGTTTCATTAATTCTCAGTATGAGTCCAGTGGCATCCAGTCCGTCTGTCTCGTAATAGATGTAGGTGGTGATGTCCATTGTATCTAACCCGAAGGTTGTCTGGTTCAGGACCGCCAGGGTACCTTCCACAATAACCTCTGGTGTGGAAATATCGCCATCATCTATCATCTCTGGAAGGAATCTTATGTCCGGGAAATCTACCAGCATAGTATTGTCCACCTCTCGGTCCACCACGATACCGGTATTTGGTTCCACGTAATATGTTACAAAGCTTACATTCTGTGTTTCCAGGGAGATTCCATATTCTGGAATATCCATCACTCCCACATCTCCCACAGCAGCCATCTCATAAACAGAAACATTGAGGCTGGTTCCAGGAAAATCCTGGTAACCAGTGTACTCTGCCTTGGATGTGTTCTGTGTCCATGTGTCCCAAAGGGTGAAGTTCTGAATAGGTTCTCCATCCCCATCAAGCGTTCCCACAGGGAATGTCCATAGGCCATCTCTATCTTCCAGGCCGTGGCCGTCCACGTAGGCTGCGGTCTTTATATGGACGCCATAGGAGGTATCACCCGAATAATCTTCCAGAACTGTTGTTCCGTTCATTACAGTGATACTCTCTTCGATAATGAGCACAGTGCCGCTTGCCTCAATGTCAGTGCACTCCATGCTAGCCGTAATGGTCACATCCATGGACTCAGGCAATAGGGTTGTGGTGTCCATCACTGTGAGGGCACCTTCAAACATTGTTGTGGTGTCAAGATCGTATGGCAGAAATCTAAGGTCCGGGAAGCTTATCATGGTGGTGGTGCTGACCTCGCGGTCTATTACTGTGCCAGTATTGGGCTCCACCCACATAGTAATCAATGTGGTGTTCTGGCCAGTCAGTCCTATTCCCATCTGGACAAAGCCATATTCATCGTCCACGATTGTTGCCTCGTACCTGTAAACAGGGATACCCCCGCGAATTTCCTGGTCTACATATTCAGCATCATATTCATTGCCAGCTCCATCCTCTGCCCAGAGATAATCTGTGTCATCGATTCCCACAGGGAATGTCCATCTGCCAGGCTCGTAGAAGTTTGCTTCTGTCACGTTTACATACTCCCCTGTGGCCCTGTTTACAGCGTATGTTATGTTGTGGCCGTATTCTAGCAGTTCAACATCATTGTCTATGTCCATTACTGTGAGAACCTCGTTTATAAGCAGAACCAAGCCGCTCTGTAGGGTTTCCACAGCGCTGACATTGGCAGTTAATTTAACGTCAATGACCTGCATGGTCATGGTGGCAGTATCCAGTATAGTTATATTTCCCTCATTGACACTCACGGTTTGGAGGTCCTCAGGGATATAACGCATGTTCGGGAAAGTTAAAAACCTGTCCTGGTGTTTCTCCAGGTCTATTATTGTGCCAGTATCAGGGTCTACCCAGAAGATGTACTCAACATCGTAGGTCATCTCGGCGCCCATGCTCTGCAATAATGCCAGACTATCCCCATCAAATACATCGGCCAGGTTCAGAACAATATCATCTTCCACCATCCTGAACTCGTAGGTGCTAAGGCCTTCGTGGTCAACTGTGTCTATGTATTCGCATGTGCCAGTTTCTCCAAGGTCACCGTTCCAGAACTCATAGTCCTCTGCCTCGACTGTGAGGGGGAATACCCATTGGCCCTGGTGATCATCATCTGTGTAGGCGAATGTTTTCCTGTCTATACTGAACAGATAATCTTCTGCCTCCAAGTCCTCCATTGTGTCCCCGGTCTCCTTGATGGTTATGGTCTCGGTGAACTGGATATTCAGGTTATCTCCGTCAACTTCAGTAGCATCGTATGTGTCCAGGGCAGTTATGTTGTATGTATCCATTGAAAACGTGTCCATGTTTAACATCTGGATGGTGCCATCATACTCAGTTTCTGTCTCCAGGTCCGCCGGCGCAACCTTCATGCCAGGCACGACCGCGAACATGAAAATAGGGGCAATCATCATAATTGCGATTCCCACGGCCAAGAGCATGAGCCATAGTTTGCTTCCTCCCCCCCTGGGAGGCGAAGTTTTTGGTATTGTTTCCTCCTGTTCCATCGGTGCCTCGGACATATTGTCCTCTGGCTCCACAACTTTCTCAATATCATTCACTACATTTTCCTGGCCCACCTGATCCGCAGAATCTTCTTCAGCCATAATATAATCCTCTCCTATCAACATATTACAATTTTTGTAACGTATAATATGGTTCTACATGGTATTTAACTGTTTTCTTGATTTAATATTTAACCTTTTCGTAATATTGTGATTATATATTCCTATTTTATATTCTATTAAATTTGATGCCAGCATCATACAAAATTTACAATAATTTCTTTTTGACTGCCTGTGCTAGATATCATTATTTCTAATTCTATGCATTAGTAGTCTTTCTCACAGCAGCTAATGGGAGTAAAGCCAGGTAAATAATTCCCACAACTGCAAGGGCCTGGCCCACCCCATACACATCTGCCAAATAACCAATGAGTGGCGCAAAGACTGCAGTAATCATGGTTTTAACCTGTGACTCAACACTCAAGCCAGTTGCCATGACCTTGCCTGGTATTGTGTCGCTGATATATCCGACATTCATAGGTCTGCGAATATTGTGAATTATGTACAATCCAATGAAAGCTGCCACCGACACTGGATACCAGCCCATATATGCTGAAACTCCAGAAATAATAAGCAGCAATGCCCCAATAATAAATGTGGAATTTATTCCCCGGGATACATCAGATAGTTTTGAAGCGATTTTTCCTGCACTTCTGGATGTTATGGATGTCAGCAAATAAAGAAAGAAATAGGTCATACCAACAAGTATAGCTATTCTTTCTTGCTCCACCAGATATAAAATTACTGGCAGGGCTATTGCCTGGGCCTCCAATATGGGTTGAAGATATTCCTTGGAAGACCTGAACACCCCTCCAAAAATGGAGGAACTCATGATACCGCGCATTGCATTTCTATTTTTGAATAT